>JBJTAX010000109.1:0-7646 GCA_046091055.1 Verrucomicrobiota bacterium
GTCGACAACGCCTTCCACTACCTCTGGGGCGGCGGCTACGTGATGGAGGCCGCCAAGCGCGGTTACATCGCCTACACGAACTGCACCGCCACCCTCGCGGAAGTCGTCCCCTTCCAGGGCAAGCACCCCACGCTCGGCACCAACCCGCACTCCTGGGGCTTCCCGACCACCGACGCCGTCGGCTTCCCGATCGTGATCGACTGGGCCACCTCCGTCATCGCCATGGGCCGCGTCCAGGTCCTCAAGCGCGAAGGCAAGATGCTCCCGCCTGACGCCGCCGTGGACAAGGACGGCAAGGTCACGCTCGACCCGAACGAGGCCGTCTCGCTCATCCCCTTCGGCGCCCACAAAGGCTACGGCCTCTCGCTCATCAACGAGATCGTCGCCGGCTTCATCGGCGGCTCCCTCCCGACCATCCGCAGCCGCACGCACGTCCCCGGCGAGAAGCAGGCCTGCGCCTTCTTCTTCCAGGTGATCCACCCGGACGCCATCAGCTCCGGCGTCTTCGCCCAGGGCCGCAGCCAGTCCGAGAACGTGAAGGCCGTCCTGGCCGACGTCCTCGGCCACGGCAACGAGAAGTGCATGCTCCCCGGCCAGCTCGAGGCGACCTTCGCCGCGCGCAGCCAGAAGGCCGGCGGCCTGCTCTTCTCCAAGGCCGAGGTCGAAGCCTTCAACGAGATCGCCGCCCACATCGGCCATAAGCCGTTCGACCTCGCCGCGCTGCCCACCGGCTGAATCCCCACCTTAACCACCCACCCTACCCACAACCATGGCTCTCCAGATCAAGTCGGCGAAGGCATGCGCCTTCGACCAAGTCTCCCTCGGTGAAATCATGCTCCGCCTAGACCCGGGCGAAGGCCGCGTGCGCACCACGCGCCAGTTCCAGGTCTGGGAAGGCGGCGGGGAATACAACGTCGCCCGCGGTCTCCGCAAGTGCTTCAACCTCCGCACCTCCGTCTGCACGGCGTTCGTCGACAACGAGGTCGGCCGCCTGCTCGAGGACTTCGTGATGCAGGGCGGCGTCAACACCGACTTCATCAAGTGGCGCGAGGACGACGGCATCGGCCGCACGGTCCGCAACGGCCTCAACTTCACCGAGCGCGGCTTCGGCATCCGCGGCGCCGTCGGCGTCCCGGACCGCGGCAACACCGCCGCCTCGCAGATCAAGCCCGGCGACTTCGACTGGGAGCACCTCTTCGGCAAGCTCGGCGTCCGCTGGCTCCATACCGGCGGCATCTTCGCGGCCCTCTCCGAGACCACCGCCCAGGCCACCATCGAGGCCGTCAAGGCCGCCAAGAAGCACGGCACCATCGTCTCCTACGACCTCAACTACCGCCCTTCCCTCTGGAAGACCATCGGCGGCCTGAAGAAGGCCCAGGAAGTGAACCGCGAGATCGCCCAGTACGTCGACGTGATGATCGGCAACGAGGAGGACTTCACCGCCTCCCTCGGCTTCGAGGTCAAGGGCGTCGACCATAACATCTCCAACATCGAGACCCAGGCCTTCAAGGACATGATCGCCGAGGCCGTGAAACAGTTCCCGAACTTCAAGGTCGCCGCGACCACGCTCCGCCGCGTGATCACCGCCACCAAGAACGACTGGAGCGCCATCTGCTGGCACGACGGCAAGTTCTACGACAGCATCAAGTTCCCCGAGCTCGAGATCCTCGACCGCGTCGGCGGCGGCGACAGCTTCGCCTCCGGACTGGTGTTCGGCTTCCTCGAGCACAACGACGCCCAGAAGGCCGTGAACTACGGCGCCGCCCACGGCGCCCTCGCCTCCACGACCCCCGGCGACACGTCGATGGTCACCCGCAAGGAAGTCGAGAAGCAGCTCTCCGGCGGCGGCGCCCGCGTCGTCCGCTAAGCCTGCCCCCTAGCCCTAACCCAAGCCCTAACCCTAGCCCTATCTCCATGTCCTCCCTCGATCTCTTCTCCCTCAAAGGCCGCGTCGCCGTCGTTATCGGCGGCACGGGCGAACTCTGCGGCGCCATGGCCGAAGGCTTCGCCTCCGCCGGCGCCCACGTGATCCTCGTCGGTCGCGATCCCGCCAAAGCTGACGCCCGCCTCGCCAAGATCAAGTCCGCCGGCGGCTCCGGCGAGTTCCTCTCCTGCGAAGCCACCAATAAGGCCGACCTGATCAAGCTCCGCGACGGCATCCTCGCCCAGCACGGCAAGGTCGACGTCCTCGTCAACGGCGCCGGCGTCAACTCGCCCACGCCCTTCTTCGACATCGACGAAGCCCAGCTCGACAAAATCCTCACGGTGAACGTCAAGGGTGTCGTCTTCGGCTGCCAGGTCTTCGGCGAAGCGATGGTCAAGGCCGGCTCGGGTTCGATCATCAACCTTGGCTCGGAATCCGGCATCCTGCCGCTCTCCCGCGTCTTCACCTACTCGGCTTCCAAGGCCGCGGTGCACAACCTCTCCAAGAACCTCGCCCGCGAATGGGCGCCGAAGGGCGTGCGCGTCAACACGCTCGTCCCGGGCTTCTTCCCGGCCGAGCAGAACCGCAAGGTGCTCACCCCGGAGCGCGTGGCGATGATCCTGGGCAAGACCCCGATGAACCGCTTCGGCGAGGCCAAGGAACTCATCGGCGCCTCCCTCCTGCTCGCGACCGACGCCGGCAGCTTCGTCACCGGCGCCGAGATCGTCGTCGACGGCGGCTTCGCCGCGATGTCCATCTAACTAAGAACGACGACGATGGCCTTCATGGACGACCACTTCATCCTCTCGACCGGCACGGCCCAGCGGCTGTACCACGGCGTGGCGAAGGACCAGCCGATCGTCGATTACCACTGCCACCTCAGCCCGAAGGACATCGCCGACGACCGTCGCTTCGAGGACCTCACGGCCATCTGGCTCGCGGGCGACCACTACAAGTGGCGCGCGATGCGTGCCAACGGCGTCAGCGAAGACCTGATCACGGGCGACAAGTCCACGTCCCGCGAGAAGTTCCAGGCCTGGGCCGAGACGGTGCCGTCCACGCTCCGCAACCCGCTCTTCCATTGGACCCATCTCGAACTGCGCCGCCACTTCGGCATCCAGGACGTCCTCGAAGGCGCCACGGCCCAGAAGATTTGGGACGAGGCCAACCGCCAGCTGAAGCACGGCGACCTCACCGCCCGCGGCATCCTGAAGCTGATGAAGGTCCGCGTCGTCGGCACCACCGACGACCCTGCCGACTCCCTCGACCTGCACCACCAGATCGCGAAGTCCGGCTTCGCCACCAAGGTCGTCCCGACCTACCGCCCCGACGCGTGCCTCAAGGTCCGTTCGCCCGAGCGCGTGCAGGCCTGGGCCAAGCGCCTCGCCGCCGCCACCGGCAAGGGCGCCGACACCTTCGCGGGCCTGATTGTCGGCCTCAACCAGCGCCACGACGACTTCGCCGCCGCCGGCTGCCGCGCCTCCGACCACGGCCTTGACTACCTTCCCGACGCGTCATGCACCGAGGCCGAAGCCAAGACCATCTGGGAGAACGCCATCGCCGGCAGGGCCGCCACGCCCGAGGAGGCCGAGAAGTTCACGGCCTTCATCATGCTGCACGTCGGCCGCCTCAACCACGCCAAGGGCTGGGCCACCCAGCTCCACCTCGGCGCCGTCCGCGACCCGAACCTCGGCCTGCTCAAGCGCCTCGGTTCCGACGCGGGCTGCGACACCATCGGCGACTTCCGCCAGGGCCCCGGCCTCATCCGCTGGTTCGGCACGCTCTCCGGCGAGAACGCCCTCGGGAAGACGATCCTCTACAACCTCAATCCCGCCGACACCGCCCTCTTCGCCTGCCTTCCGGGCTCGTTCCAGGACGGCGTCACGCCGGGCAAGATCCAGTATGGCTCGGGCTGGTGGTTCCTCGACCAGGAGCGCGGCATGCGCGACCAGATGAACGCGCTGTCCGACCTCGGCCTGCTCAGCCGCTTCATCGGCATGATCACCGACTCCCGCTCCTTCCTGTCGTACCCGCGCCACGAATACTTCCGCCGCATCCTGTGCGACCTCGTCGGCCAGGACGTCGAATCCGGCCGCATCCCGGACCGCAAGGACTGGAACGAGCGCCTGATCGCCGACGTCTGCTACGGTAACGCGAGCCAGTACTTCGGCTTCGCCAAGTAAGCGATACGCGGTCGACCAAGGCCGGGCGGCCCCTGCGGGCTTGCCCGGCCTCTTCGTGGGCGCACAATGGGCCGGGTCATGTTCCGCCTGCTCTTCGCGTGCATCCTGTGGGGACTCGGCTTCGAGCGAAAGGGGCAGCCGACCGCCTCCGGCTTCGGCGGGGATGACCTGGTTGCCGTCCGGCCGCGCACCTGGCCCGAGGCGGGGATCCGCCTGCTGAGCTCACTGCTCTTCATCCCGGCGGCGGGCATCAACCTGAGCCTGCTGCTGCCCTTGCCGTTCCCGCGCGACCCTTGGGTCAGCGACCTTCTTATGGGCGGAGACGTTCCTTTGGCCACAGCCGCCAGCCTGGCCTGGTGCGCCCTGATGATCGGGCGGCCCTCGCTGCCGATGGACCGTCCCGCGATCGCGACGGGCCTCTGGAGCCTCGTCGGCTACCTCCCGTTCTTCCTGGTGGGCAACCTGACCGCGATCCCTCTGGAGGCGATGCTCTGGCAGTTCGCCGCGGTCGGCGACGTCCTGACCTACGGCCTCGTCCGGGACATCCGCCGGGAAATGCGGGCCTGAACCCCCGGCGTCCGGCTCCGAGAAGAAATAAAACTTCCGCGACTTCAACCTCAGCAGGCATGTCAGCGGACTCCGCGTGACGCCCGCCCTGCAGAAGAGAAGGGTACGCTGATCGTGTTCTGGGTCTACGAGCTGCAGGTGCAGCGCGGCGGCGAAGGCCTGAAGCCCTTCCAGACGATCGCCGACGCCCACAAGGACGACCTGGTGGTCATCGGCGTCGAAGACGCGGGCGTGGCCGGCACGCCGAAGAGCATCGGCACCCTGCTGAAGAAGATCGGGGTCAACTACTCCACCTATATCGGCTGCCAGAAGCCGCTGAAGAACAACCTCTATCCCTTCGTCTGCGTCTTCGACCGCGAAGGCAAGATGGCGTACGGCGGCAACCCGACGGAAGACGACCTCAAGGGCGCCCTCGAGCAGGCGACCGCCAAGCCGGAGAAGAAGGACGAGAAGGAGAAGCCGAAGGTCGACCCGAAGAAGGCGGCCTGAACTCAGCGCGCGCCCTGTAGGCTCCGCCAGGTCAGCGGAAGCTTCTCCCGCACGAGCTGCGCGGTCGCACCGGGCAGCTTGTCCGGCGTCATGGGCACGTTGATCGTGTCCTCACGGCCCATCTGGTTGGCGGATCGGCCGTATTTGTAGTCATAGGCCAACGAGCCGTCGGCCGCGAGGCGTACCCCCGGCCACGCCGGATTAGGGACGGAAATAAAGAACCGGTCGCCTTCCTTGGGCTGCGTCACGGCCATCAGCCGGGCGCCGCGGAGCGAACGCCAGAGCTCCTCGGCCGTCCACGCGGCGGGGTTGACCTGCTTGAGCGTCGGCGCGACCAAGGCGGCGTAAGGCCTGCGACCTTCGGCCTCATGGTCGCGCCAATAGGTGAAGGCCGCGGCGATCTCGTCGGCGACCAAAGGATAGTGGGTGCACCCGAGCATCAGGGTGTCGATTGGCGCGGCCTTGTCGGCGGCGGCCGACTGCAGGAACGCCCCGACGTCGGCCCGGATGATGTCGCGGATCGGGGTCCTGGCCGAGGGATCGCCTTCGATGGCCGCGGCGAGGCGGACGGAACCCATCTGCCGCACGGGACGGGCGGTGACCTTGGCGAGCGCCTTGGGGTAGGCGTTGGAGGCGCAGGTGCCTACGGTGGCGAGCACGGCGATGCCGCCCTGCGCGCCCGCCGCGGTCTCGGCCAAGCCCTGTGCGCCGGCCTCGACGACGCCGACGACGATGACCGGCAATCCCCACGCCTTCACCGCGGCGCGGATGTCATCAAGCCCGTAAGCGGTGGCGGTATTGCAGGCGATGACGATGGCCTTCACCGGCGGCTTCTGACCGTGGGCATAGCGTCGGCCGAGCAGGAACAGGGCGTCCCGCAGAATGAGCTCGCGCAGGAAATCCGTGCGACCGACGGCGGAGTAATTGCCGTACGGCATGTTGGCCTGGTCGCCGAAATAGACGAAGCGCTCGCCGGCGAGGTCCGGCACGCCGTCCGCGCCTTCTTGACCAGTGCGGTTGTCGTGACGGTCGTGAGCCTTGAGGGCCGCGAGGACCGTGAGACCGCCCACGCCGGAATCGAACACGCCGATCGGCAGGTCGCGGAGGTCGCCATGGTAATCCGCCGCGACGAAGCTGGCCGGGACATCGCCCTGCGGATGGGCCTTGGCATGGCCGATCGCGAGGGCGAGAGGGTCATCCGTCGCGCGCAAGACGATCGCGAAGACGCTAAGCAGCGCGAGACGGAGGAAGGCGGTCATGTTCAGGTGCGGTCGGTCCGGTAGACGCGCTGCACGCGTTGCGTGAGCGTGCACAGAGCCTCCCATGGGATACAGTCGGACCACGCGCAGAACTCCGCGACGGTGATGCGGTCGCCGCCCTGCGCGCCGAGGATCGTGACGACGTCGCCCACGGCCGCGAGCGGGACGTCGGTGACGTCGACGATGGTCTGGTCCATGGTCACGCGGCCGAGGATCGGACAACGGACGCCACGTACGAGGAAGCGACCGCGGTTGCTGGCGGCGGTGGATACGCCGTCGCCGTAACCGACCGCGACGACGGCCACGCGGCTCGGACGGGAAAGCACCTTGGTACGGTTATAACTGACCGCCGTGCCGGCGGGCAGGTCCTTGACCAGCACGACGCGAGCATGGAAGGATAGCACCGGCTCGGGGCGCAGGCTCGCCAGGAAGGAGCCCGCCGAGGGTGGCAGGCCGTATTGCATCAGGCCGACGCGCACCGCGTTGAAAGGGGCCGACGCGGAGAAGCTCTCGAGGCCGGCGCTGTTGTCGGCATGGATCAGCAGTCCCGCGCGGACCGAAGCGGGGATCGTCTGCAGCAGCCGGAGGAATGTCGCGCGCTGCGCGGCGGTGAAGGCCTGGTCGTGGTCGGCGTCCGAGAAATGCGTGTATACCCCGCGCCACTCGAGGCCTGGTTCGGCGAGCACGAAGGCGAACAGCTCCGCGGCCTGCTCATGCCAGACGCCCGCGCGGCCCATGCAGGTGTCGACCTTCACGTGGACCCTCGCCCGGCGGTCGCGGCCGCGGACGAGCGAGGCGAGGGCCTGCGCTTCGGCGAGGGAGTTCAAGGTGATGTCGAGTCCCAGCGCGACGGCCCGCGGCAGCTCGATCGGCAAGGCAGGACTGAGCAGCAGGATATCGGCCTCATGGCCGACCTCGCGCAGGATCGCGGCCTCGGCGACGTTGGCCACCGCGAAGCAGTCCACGCCGGCCTGCAAAAGGCGCGTGGCGACCTCGGGCATGCCGTGTCCGTAGGCGTTGGCCTTCACGACCGCGACGTAACGCACGTGCGGGGGCAAGGCCTGCTTGATGCGACCGACATTGCGATCGATGGCGGGCAGGTCGATCTCGACCCAGGCGCGGGCGGCGGAAATGCTCATGCGTCGGCGCGGTGGCGTTCGCCGGACCAGGTCGCGAAATCCTGGGCGACGTTCAGGGCATCCGGGCGGGTTTCCTCCGCGAGGA
>JBJTAX010000110.1:0-8975 GCA_046091055.1 Verrucomicrobiota bacterium
CCGTTATTCCAACGGCCCGATCATCAAGGCCGACGCGCGCAAGGATCTGCCTGAGTTCGAGGCCGTGGTCACCTTCCGCACCGAACTAGCCGAGAACGACACCCCCGTCGGCGTCATGGTGAACTCGCCCGCGATGGTGCAATCCACTTTCGGCCTTGGCCGCGTCTTCACTTCAAGTCCGCATCCCGAGCAGACCGCCGGGCTCGAGCCGATCGTCGTGAAAGCCGTCCGTTGGGCCGCCCGGAGCAATGGACCGACCGAGGAGCTTTGGAAGCGACTGGAGGGTATGGAAGTCGACAAGCTCTGGTTTGCCCGGGGCCATCGTCGACTGGAAGACCGGACTCCCTACCGGACAGCCGATCAAGGATGCCAAGAAGCATACGCATTGCAGCCAATTCGTCGCCGCCGTGGCCGATCGACTCTCGGTACCGCTGCTCCGGCCGCCTGAGCACGGGGTCGTCGGCCTGGCCAACGCTCAGTTCGACTGGCTGGCGTCCGAGGCCGGCAAAAAGGCCGGCTGGGTGGCCTTGAAGGACGGCGCCGCGGCGCAGGCGGCCGCTAACGACGGCCGGCTCGTGCTGGCGTCGTTGCAGACCCCCGCCGCCACGCGTCCGGGGCCTCTCGCGGTCGTCCGGCCGGGCGCGAAGGGCCCGGAGGCCTTGGCGGCGGAAGGCCCCGACGTCATGCAGGCCGGGGGGACTAACGCACTGCGCACGACCTTACGCCGGGGCTTCGGCAATCATAAGAAGGAATACGACCAGATCGCCTTCCACGCGCACGTGGTCGTGCTGCCGGTCGTCAAGTAGCCTACTTCTGCTTGCCCTTCTTGCCGGGACGCGGTTCCTCGCCCCAGTTATTGCGGGCGGGGCCGGTCCAGGGATCGACGAAGCTCGTGGCCGCCCAGTCGTTCCATTGCTGGATCAGCAGGCCGGCGACGGCCTTGTTGACGCCGATGAGATCATGCTGCTCGGTACGGTCTTCGTCGATATTGTAGAGTTCCCACTCGCCCTTGAGCTTCATGACCGCCTTCCAGGGGCCGCTGCGGACCGCACGGTTGCCTTCATGTTCCCAGAAGATCGGCTTCACGCGGTGGAGCGGGGCGCCGGCGAAGGCCGGGCGGAGGCTGATTCCTTCCATCGGCAGGATGCGATGGCCGTCGAAGGTCGCCGGGTAGGTGGCGCCGGCGAGGTCGACCGCCGTGGCCATGATATCGATCAGGTGGGCCGGCTGGGGTTCAAGTTTGCCGTGGTGTCCGGCCGGGATGCCCTTCGGCCAATGGGCGATGAGCGGCGAACTGATGCCGCCCTCGTGGGTGAAGTGCTTGTAGCGTCGGAACGGCGTGTTGTTGAGCGTGGCCCAGCTCATGCCGAGGAAGACGTGCGAGTCGGCGGAGCCGATCTCCCCGCCTTGGGTGATGCCGCGCGGGCCGCCCTCGGCGTTGCCGCCGTTGTCGCTCAGGAAGAGGATGAGCGTGTCATCGAGCATCCCGCGTTCCTTGAGGCCGGCGACCATGCGGCCCACGCTCTGGTCGACGCAGTCGAGCATCGCCGCATAGGTGGCCATCATGTGGTCGTAACGATCCTGGTCTTCCGGCGAAAGAGAATCCCAGGCGGCGACTTCCTCGGGGCGGGGCGAGAGGGGCCATTTCGGGTCGACCAGGCCCATCTCAAGCTGCTTCGCGTGGCGGGCGGCCCGGAGCTTGTCCCATCCGGCCTTGTATTTCCCGCGGTATTTCGCGATCACGTCGGCGGGCGCCTTGAGCGGGAAGTGCGGGGCGCCGTGGGCGAAGTACAGGAAGAAAGGCTTCTGCCGCTGCTTCGCGTCGTCGACGAAACGCAGGGCCCAATCCGTGAACATGAAGGTCGAATACCATTCGCCCGCGCCGAGCTTCGGGTCTTCCGCCGGCGTCTCGACGCCGTCGAGGTAGACGAACTCCGTGCCGGGCTTATGCTTCTCGTGCGGGAAATAGAGTTCGCCGAAGCGGGTGGTCGCCGTGCGAAGGAAGCCCTTGTTCCAAGGCGTCGTCCCGGCCTGCTGGCCGAGGTGCCATTTGCCGACCATAGACGTGTGATACCCGGCGGTACCGAGGACCTGGGCGATCGTGACCGCGCGGTCGTGCAGGCGGCCGTGGGTCCCGCGCGATTCCGGCAGGCGCATGCCGTCGAGGTGACCCATGCCGGCTTGGTGAGGGTATAGTCCCGTGAGCAAGGAGGCGCGGGTCGTGCTGCAGCGCGCCGTGTTGTAGAACTGGGTGAAGCGTACGCCTTTCTGCGCGAGGGCGTCGAGGTTCGGCGTGGGGATCTCGCTGCCGTAGCAGCCGAGGTCGGCCCAGCCCATGTCATCGGCCATGATAAGGAGGACGTTCGGTTGGGTGGCCGGGAGAGCAAGCCAAGCGATCAGGGACAGGAGCAGCGCAGGGGTTCGCATGCCGGCAGGATGGAAGGCCGTCATCGGGATGCAATCTTCCCGTGTTGCTTGGTCTTTACAGACTGCCTGACATCGACAGATTGACCTGATGAGACCGTTGTTCCTCTGGTTGATGACCCTCGCCATCTTGACCGCCGCCGAACCGGCCAAGAAGCCGAACATCCTTTTCATCCCCATCGACGACCTGAACCACTGGGTCGGGTTCCTCGGTCGTAACGTCCAGGCCAAGACCCCGAACATCGACCGCCTCGCGAAGATGGGCGTTGGGTTCACGCAGGCCTATTGCACCGCGCCTTCCTGCAATCCCTCGCGCGCCTCGCTCATGTCCGGCCTGCGTCCGAGCAGCACCGGCTGCTATGAGAACAGTCAGAACTGGCGGCCGGGCATCAGCGAGGACAAGCTGCTTAACAGCCATCTCGCCAAGAACGGCTATGCCGTCTTCGGGGCCGGCAAGATCTACCACGGGGCCGGCGATCGGGGAGGTCATTTCGACGAATATTTCCCGGGCAAGGGCGGCCCCATGAAATTGCATCCCGAGGCCAAGGACGACGGCGTGGGTGGCATCAAGTTCGCGCCTTTGGCGGGTTCGGACGAGGAGATGGCGGACCACGCCGTCGTCAGCTGGTGCATCGAGAAGATGAGCCGGAAGCACGACAAGCCGTGGTTCATCGCCGCCGGCCTGGTGAAGCCGCACATGCCTTGGAACGTACCCAAGAAGTGGTTCGACCTCTTTCCCTTGGAGCAGATCCAGCTGCCTCCGCACATCGAAGGCGACCTTGGCGACGTCCCGGCGGCCGGAGTGAAGATCGCCAAGCCGAGCGGCGACCACGCCGCGATGTTGAAGTCCGGCCGATGGAAGGAAGCCGTGCAGGCCTATCTGGCCACCATCGCCTATTGCGACTTTGAAGTCGGGCGGCTCATCGACGCGTGGGAAAAGTCTCCCGAGAAGGACAACACCATCATCTGCCTCTGGAGCGATCACGGCTGGAGCCTGGGGGAGAAAGAACACTGGCGTAAGTTCGCCCTCTGGGAGGAGCCCACGCGGACCGTCCTCATCTGGAGTGCGCCTGGCGTCACCCAGCCCGGAGGTCTCTGCGCGCGGCCCGTGGATTACGCCTCCATCTATCCGACCCTCTGCGCTTTGGCCGGCATCCCGGCACCGGCTCATCTTGAGGGGGCCGATGTCAGTCCGTTGTTACGAGATCCCAAGGCTGAGTGGAACCTGCCGGCGGTGACCACCTGGATGAAGGGCAATCATGCGGTACGTTCGGAAGACTGGCGCTACATCCGCTACGCCGATGGCAGCGAGGAACTTTATCATGATTCCGCCGACCCGCTGGAACATGTCAACCTGGCCGGCAAGCCGGACCTGTCCGCCAAGAAGGCCGAGCTGGCGAAGTTCCTGCCCACCAAGGATGCTCCTGATCTTCCGCGAGGAAAAGGAGGCGAAGGCGAGGAGGCCGAAGGCGCGAAGCCTGCGGCCAAGAAGGGCAAAGGGAAGGGCAAAGGGAAGGGCAAGAAGAGCGCCGCCTGAAGCCTTATCGGACGGTCGCCTGGCAGACCATCTCGAGGATGCGCGGGATGCTGTAGTTCTCGTAGGCGCCGTTCTTGGGCGGGGTAGGCGGGGTCGTGTGGGTGCCGAAGCTGTCCGGGGGCTGCGGAATGCGCGTCAGGTCGGGGTTCCACTGGCCGTCCTTGCCGCCGAGTTTGTAGATCACCAGGTCGAGGGAAGGCACGACGTAAAGGCAGAAGCCGCCCGCGCCCGTCTTGTAGAAGGCGTCGCGCGGGGCGCCGACGATCTGGCCGGCCTGGTTATGTTCGAACTGCAGGCTGAAGGGGAAGTGCGGGTTGTAGGGCAGGGTCTGCTGGCACAGCTTGATATAGTCAGCCGGAATGAGCTGCTGGTCTTGCCAGCGGCCGCCTTGCGCGAGGCAGTAGCCGAAGCGGGCGGCGTCGGTGGCGCGAAGGGCGATCGAGCCGGCGCCGTTGGCGTGGGCCATCGTCACGTCCCCGCGGTAGAGGCAGTAGCCCCACGGGCCCCAGCCCATCGGACGGGCGAACTTCTCGTCGATATAGGCGGGCAGTTCCTTGCCGGTCACGCGGCGCAGGAACATCGAGGCGATGTGCGGCGCCGGCGACGAATAGGAATACCCTTCGCCCGGAGCGGTCCAGAGCGGCACGCGCAGAGAGGAACCGTCGACGTCGCGGATATCCTGTCCCTTGGAGGGCTTGAGCGGCTGGGCCGTACCGCGAATGACGCCGGACGGCGTGGCGCCTTCGCCGTTGTGGCCTGAAGTCATGCAGAGCAGGTGGCCGAGGCGGATGTCGGCCTCGCGCGGATCTCGCAAAGGGAAAGCCTCCGGGAGGAACTCCGGCGTATAGACCTTCGTGTCGAGCCCTTGGGGCAGCTTGGACTTATACTCATGGAGCATCACCCCGCAGGCGATGCTCGTGAAGCCCTTGCCGGTGGAGGCCATGTCGGGATTGGCGTTGCGGTGGGCCTTGCCGAAATACTTTTCGAAGACCAGGTAGCCTTTCGAGATCACGACCAGTCCGCCGTTATCGGTATTTGAACGTTCGACCGCGCGGTAGGCTTGCTCGAGCCGCTCCAAGTCGACGCCGGCGAGGGCACGGGCTTCGGTCGCGTCCTTCGGCGTGCGCCAGCCGCCTTGCGCGTCGGATGGTGGGAAGTAGTCGGCGTCGGAGGCGGAGAGGGAGAGGAGGGGGAAGAGAAAGAGGGCGGGCTTCATCGGGGTAAGCGGAAGATGTAGGATGGGGGATGAAAGATGAAGGATGAAACGTAGGCGAGGACACGAGGGCCGGAGGGCTCGAGGACGCGAGGCAGGGGGGCAAAAGTGAATGCGCGAGTATCGAGTATGGAGTATCGAGCATAGGGAGAGGCAGAATTCAAAGGGGGCAGCATGGGGAGACCGGATGATTGGCTGGGGAAATACATGTTCGGGTCTCGGGTCTCAGCCGTCAGGTAACGGGCACGGGTTATCAGGGACAGGTACGGGTGCGGGCCTGAACCTGTTCCTGATGCTGGACACCTGAACCTGAGTCCTGACGACCGAGACTTGGGACCTGAGAATGAATCAAACCCGCAGCATACATACCGGTCTACGGTTTCCCTTTGAGCAATGGATTATTCGGGGTGGGGGAGGCAGGTGGTAAAGGCTGGTAATCTTTGGGTTCAGGGGCTGTCATAGGGTCACCCCGATGAGACTCCTCTGTGCGTTCCTGCTGACCCTGTTGGCTTTGCCGGCGGCCGAGCCGATCTACGAGGCAAAGAACCTGGTGGCTTGGTGCATCGTGCCCTTCGATAACCAGAAGCGGACCCCGGAGCAGCGGGCCGCGATGGTGGCGAAGATGGGCCTGACCAAGGTCGCCTACGATTGGCGGAAGGAACATGTCGCCGATTTCGAGCGCGAGATCCTAGCTTACAAGAAGCACGGGCTGGATTTCTTCGCGTTCTGGTCGGAGCACGACGAGGCCTTCCGGCTTTTCGAAAAGCACCGACTGCGCCCGCAGATCTGGGTCATGGCCAAGGAGAAGGGGGATGATCAGGAGGCCAAGGTGCGGAGCGCCGCCGAGGGTCTGCTGCCGACGATCGCGAAAGCGGCCAAAATCGGGAGCAAGGTCGCGATCTACAACCACGGCGGCTGGGGTGGCGAGCCCGAGAACATGGTCGCCGTCTGCGAAACCCTGAAGGCGCGACATGGCGTCACGAACATCGGCATCGTCTACAACCTCCATCACGGACACGGGCATCTCGCCCGGCTGGACGAAGCGCTCAAGCTGATGCTGCCTCACCTCCTTTGTCTTAATTTGAACGGTATGGATATCGGCGGCGATGCCAAGGGGCGCAAGATCCTACCGATCGGCGCCGGGACCCAGGATCTGAAGGTGCTCAAGCAGGTCCGGGCCAGCGGCTACGCCGGTCCGGTCGGTATCCTGAACCACACCATGGAGGACGCCGAAGGACGGCTCTTGGACAACCTCGATGGCCTGCGGCATCTGGTCCCGCAGCTGGATGACCTACCGCCTGGGCCGAAGCCGAAGTACCGGACCTTCGACGTCGTGGCGTCCATTGCGGCCAAGCCGGCCATGGTGGTCAAGGACGAGGCCCCCAAGGGGGAGGCGTCGCTCGCCCCTGAGTTCGGCCGGGCCATGCGCGGCGGGCAGGTCGTGTCGGCGCCGGCGGACGCCTTCAGCTGGCCCTTCAGCGTCGAAGCCCGCGTCCGTCTGGATTCCAAGAAAAGATTTAACATCATCGCCGCCGGCGGCCCTAAGAGCTCGCCCCGGCACTGGGAGCTCTACTCCCATCGTGGCAGCGGCTACTTCAGCGTCTACCTCCCGGGGCGAGGCGGCGATTTCTCCTCGCAGGTCGACATCGCTGATGGCAAGTGGCACGACGTCCTCGCGAGCGTGGACGATCAGGTCGTCACCTTGTGGGTCGACGGCAAGGTCGTCTTCGAGCGGGCGCCGACGTCGTATCGCGAAGCGCCGTTGCCGGAAAAGCTCGCCTTCGGACGCCTGGTCGAGGGTGGCATCGGTTGCGATGGTCTCGTCGATGACGTCCGGCTGTCACGCGGCGTCATGAAGCCGCGCAAGGTCGAAGGACCACGCCTGCGCATGGACAATACCATCGGGCTCTGGAGTTTCGATGACCTCGGCGCCGTCGTCGCCCGTCCGTCGGTTCCGCCGATCGCCGCGTTCGCGCCGGAGAGGGCGCCCTTGCTACCGGAGCAGGACCCGCACGCGGGTCATCCCGTCAACCGCGACCGCATCTTTGATTTCTACGGCAAGCAGGCCCTGACTTTCGGCGGCGCCACGGCCCGTCTGCTAGCGTTGCTCCCTTCTTATCCCGGCCTCGACGGAGGCAAGCAGGGGCATTGGGGTAACCAGAACGATGCCGTGACGTGGAAAGACGGACGCTGGGCGGAGGCGGACCACGGGTCGCTGTTCAGCGGCGTCCTGCGGGTCGACGGCCTCACCGTGCCGAAAGCCGTCTGGGTGCGGAAAGGCGATGAAGCGGCGGCCTTCGATCCGGAGACCCTTTCATTCCGGGCCCGTGGGCGCGGCGGCTTCGTCAAACTGGGTGCGGCCCGTCATGGTTTCGCGAACGGGCCGTCTGTGGGCGGCAAGACCTATGCGCGGGACAAGGAGGCGAAGGCGCCGGCCGGGGCCCGTTATCTCGGTTTCTATCGGCATGGAGACGAAGTCATCTTCGCCTACGAGCAGGACGGACGACGCCGGCTCGTGTCCGCGTGGCGGACGGACGAAGCCGAGCTGGAGGCGCTGACCCGGGGTGGTCCCGCCCGTTGGACCAAGGAGCTCACCACCCGGATCACGCGCGGGGAGCAGCGGCCCTTCGCCGTGGATACCGTCGGCGTGCCGTTCGAGAATCCTTACGGAGCCTTGTTCTTCCTCAGCGGCCTGGATTTCCTGCCGGACGGCTCGGCGGCGGTGTGCACCATGACCGGGGAAGTCTGGGTCGTGCGGGGCTTGTCGGGAGAGACCGCCACTTGGCGTCGCTACGCCACAGGCTTGCACCATGCGCTCGGCATCAAGGTCGTCGACGGCAAGATTCTCGTGCTCGGGCGCGATCAGATCACGCGTCTGCACGACCTCAACGGCGACGGCGAAGCCGATTTCCACGAATGCTTCTTCAACCGCTACGTCACCTCGCCGGGCGGGCACGACTTCATCGTCGGCCTCGACCGCGACGACGCCGGCCGCTACTATGTCGCCTCCGGTAACCAAGGCCTGTTGCGGTTGACGCCGCCGGACAAGGTCGATGTGCTCGCCACCGGGCTGCGTAATCCGAACGGCGTGGGCGTCTCGCCGGCCGGACGTTTCGTCACCTCGAGCGTGCAGGAAGGTGACTGGACGCCGTCGTCGGCCGTCTGCCTGGTCGAGGCCGGCTTCAGCGAAGGTTCCCATTTCGGCTGGGGCGGACCGAAGGACGGCCAGGCGCCGACCCCGCCTTTGCTCCATCTCCCGCGCGGGGAGGATAATTCCAGCGCCGGCCAGGTCTTCCTCGGTGCCGGACGCTGGCCCTCGCTCGCCGGACAGGGTAATCTCCTGCATTTCTCTTTCGGCACGGGTAGCGCCTGGACGATCAGCCGACAGAAGGTCGGCGGCGTCTGGCAGGGCGCGACGCAGCGACTCACCGGGGCGTTTCGATCCGGCGCGCAAAACGGTCGTTTCAATCCGGCGGACGGACATCTCTACGTCACGGGCATGCAAGGCTGGGGCAGC
Organism: Verrucomicrobiota bacterium; assembly: GCA_046091055.1. Lineage (GTDB taxonomy): Bacteria > Verrucomicrobiota > Verrucomicrobiia > Opitutales > UBA953 > UBA953. Next base: position 8,692 of record JBJTAX010000110.1, read on the forward strand.
TACACCCCGGATGACGGATGCTTGCAGCGTGTCCGCCATGTCGGTGGTTCGCCGGTGCTGGTGGGACATGAAGTGCGTGATAACGGCGTGCTGCTGAAGTTCGACAGTCCTGTCCGCGCCGAGGAGAGGGCCAAGGCCTTCGCGCAGGCTTGGAATTACCATTACAGCCGGGCCTACGGATCGCCCGAGTATTCCGTGCGGCATCCTGAAGTCGTCGCGCATGACGTCCTTGAGGTCGCGGGCGTGCATGCGGAGGACGGGGGGCGCAGCCTCTTCGTGCATCT
>JBJTAX010000111.1:0-3904 GCA_046091055.1 Verrucomicrobiota bacterium
GTGGGTGCGGTTCTGGATGGACATCTTCAGCACGTAGGCCTGCGAGGTGGTGCCGGGGCGGCGGAGGAGCTCGTCGAAGTTGATCAGGGAAAGCAGCGCGAGCTCGTTGCGCCAGTTGGCGGTGGAGAAGACGATCTCGACCAGCGCGGGGCGGTCCATCGGCTGCGTGCCGGGGCGCACGGCGACGCGCAGGTTCGAGCCCGGGGAATCCTCCTGGGCCCCGAAGCAGTCGCGCAGCGACACCGCCGACCACTGCTTGTAGAGCTGCGGGTATTGCGTGCGCACGGCGAGCAGGAACGGCGCGGCGACCTCGACGCCCTCGATGAGCATCGCGTCGTCGGACCCGGTCGAGCGGTAATCCTGGAGTTCGGGGAGGTTGCGCACGGCCTGCTCGGGATAGCCGGCTCCGGCGAAGGTCTGGCCGTCGGCCGCCACGAGGCGGACCTGCATCGGCGAACCCTTGGCCGGAGGGACGGCCACCTTGGCCACGGCGAGCCTCTCGCGCAGGGCGACTTCCAGCGAACCGTCGCCGCGGCGGCGGACGTCCGCCGCGACGACCTGGTTGTCGGACTCCAGCTCGGCCTTGATCGAGCGGACGTCGCGGGCGAAGCCCTCGGGACCGGCGACGACGAGCTTGCGCACGAAATCCGCCGTCAGGAAGCCATCGGTCTTGAAGCGGAGCGAGCCGGCGGGCGCGACGCCGCCGGTCTCGTCGACGGCCCACCAGAGCAGGCCGGCGACGGCCGCGAAGAAGAGCACGGCGAGCGCCGTCGGCAGGCGCGAACGCACGGCGCGCTTGCGGCCGATCTCGCCCGCCGGCACGCGGTTGACGTCCTGCGGCACGAGCGTGCGCCAGTCGCGGTCCGCGGGGCCCATGAAGGCGTCGCGGCGCTTGCGGAAGAGGTCGTCGAAGAAACCCATGTCAGCGGCGGGCGGGGCGGGCGGCGCGCGCGAGCGCCGGGGCGATCATGCGGCGCACGAGCGCGGGGAAATCGAGCCCGACGCAGGAGGCGCTCTTGGGCATCAGGCTGGTTTCGGTCATGCCGGGCATCGTGTTGATCTCGAGGAAATAGAAGCGGCCGTCCGGCTCAAGGATGACGTCGGCCCGCGCGAAGTCCCGGCAGCCGCAGGCGGCGAAGAGCCGGGCGGCGGCGGCGGCGACGGCCTCGGCGGTCGCGGCCGGCAGCTCCGCGGGGAATCGATATTCCGAGGCGCCCTTGGTGTATTTGGTCTGGTAGTCGTACACGCCGGTCAGGGCCACGATCTCGACGATCCCCATGGGCCGGCCGTCGAGGATCCCGACCGAGAACTCGCGCCCGCGCAGGCGGCGCTCGGCCATCCAGCGGCCGGCAGGAGGGAGGGCGGCCAGCGCCCGGGCCGCCTCGGCCGCGCCGGCGATCATGAAGAGCCCGACGCTGCTGCCCTGGTCCGAAGGCTTGATCACGAGCTGGTCACCCAAGGCGGCGACGAGGGCGGAGGCCGTCGGCTTGGCCGCGCCTTCGAAGGCGACCTCCGGCACGGCGGGGACGGCCGCGCCGCGCATGGCCCGCTTCGTCGCGACCTTGTCCATGCAGAGCGCGTTGGCGGCCGCGTCGCAGCCGGCGAACTCGACGCCCCGGGCTTCGAGTTCGGCCTGCGCGCGACCGTCCTCGCCCCAGCCGCCGTGCAGGACCGGGAAGACGACGTGCCTGGCGCCGTCGAGCCATTCCGGCAGGGCGTCCTGCGCGAGCTCGGCCAGGCGCGCGCCGGGCAGCACCGAGGCGACGGCGCGGCCGGAGCGCAGGGAGACCTCGCGTTCGGAAGAAAGCCCTCCGCAGAGGACGACGATTTCCGGGGCAAGGCTCATAGGATCTCCTTCCATTCGCGCCCGAGGGCGATGATCTCCGGCTGGAGTTCGACGCCCTGCCGGGCCTTCACCTCGGCGCGCACGACGCTCATCAGGGCGAGGAAGTCGGCCGCGTGGGCGGCGCCGGCGTTGACGAGGAAGGTGGCGTGGACGGGCGAGACGGCGACGGGGCCGACGGCGCGCCCCTTCAGCCCGCTGGCGTCGATGAGCCGGCCGGCCTTGTCCCCTTCGGGATTCCTGAACACACAGCCGGCGCTCGCCTCGCGCGGCTGCGCGGCGCGGCGCCGCGCGGCGAGCTCGTCCATGCGCGCGCGGATGGCGGCGGGGTCGTCGGGACCGGCGGCCTTGAGCACCGCGGAGAGGACCACGGCCCCGTGGAGCTGCGGGCAGTCGCGATACAGGGCGTCGAAGCTGTCGCGGCGCGCGGCGCGCACCCGGCCCTGCGGCGAGAGCCATTCGATGGATTCCACGACGTCGAAGATCCAGCCGCCCATCGCGCCGGCGTTCATGCGCAGCGAGCCGCCGACCGTGCCGGGGATGCCTTCCAGGAATTCGAACCCTTTCCAGCCGGCGCGGGCGGCGAACCCGCAGAGCTCCTTGAGCCGCGTGCCGCCGCCGACGCGCAGGCGGCCTTCGCCGAGGTCCGTCACGGCGCCCCAGCGGGCGGCGTCGAGGTGCAGCACGAGTCCGTCGTAGCCCTCGTCCGGCACGAGCAGGTTCGAACCACGGCCGAGCACGAACCAGCGCAGGTCGAGCTCCGCCGCGGCGCGCAAGAGCGCGACGAGGTCGTCGACCACGGCCGGCTCCGCGTACCAGCGGGCTGCGCCGCCGAGGCCCAGCGTGGTGCGACGGGCGAGCGGTTCGTTGGCGCGGAGGACGCAGTCCGGGGAAAGACGGCCGGCGACGAGGTCGGGCAGGTCCGCAGTCAGGACGCCTTCGCCGCGACGGCGCAGCACCTTGGCGTACGCCTCGGCGTCGCGCTCGATGTCGCCTGCGCCCACGAAAGCCACCACGGTGTCGGCGCCCGCGGCGAGGCCGTCGAGCAGGGCCGGCAACGCGCGGCGGTCTTCGACGAAGCGGTGCGCCGAGCCGTTCACGATCGCATCGGAGCCGCCGCCTTCGACGGCGGCCTCGCCCGCGGAGTAGACCGGCAGGACGAGGGCGCGATCGGCCACGGCGAGCGCGGCGCGGAACTCCGCCGCATACTGGCGCGTGCGCGTGTGGCGGTGCGGCTGGACGACGACCACGAGCCGGCCCGCGTGCGTCTCGCGCACCCACCTGAGCAGCGCGGCGATCTCCGTCGGGTGGTGCGCGTAGTCGGCGAGAACGCGCAGGCCGGCGCGCTCGAAGAGCACGTCCTGCCGGCGCCGGATACCCCGCCACCGCGCGAGCGGTTCGGCGACGAGGCCGCCCGTGATGAAGTGCGTGACCGCGAGCGCGAGCGAGGCGTTCGAACGGTTGAACGTGCCGGCGACCGGCAGGTTGAACTGGCCCGCGGGGAAGCGTCCTTCGAGGGCGACGACCGACGAGGAGTGACCGCCCTGCACGAGCCGGCAGGAGTAGTCGCCTTCGACGCCGACGCGGATGACCGGCACCTTGAGGCCGGCGACGAGGCGTTCGAGGCGTTCGTTGCCGACGGGGATCACGACGGCGGAACGGGTGCGTTCGAAGAGCGCCCGGAAGACGGCTTCGAGCGCGGCCTCGTCGCGGTAATAGTCGGGATGATCCCAGTCGAGGTTGACCGCCACCGTGACGTCGGGCGAGAACGCGCCGATCGTGCCGTCGCTTTCATCGACCTCGGCCACCACCCAGGGCGACGTCGCCGACGCGCGCGCGGGCGGGAAAGCCGGGTCGCGGAAGAGGCCGCCGAGCACGTAGCCGAAGTCGGCGCTCGCCAGCGCGGCGCCGAGCAGGCCGCAGGTGGTGGTCGTGCCGTGGCTGCCGCACACGGCGACGAAGCGGCGGGCCGCGACGGCCTCCGCGAGGAGTTCGCCGCGGCGCAGCGTGCGCACGCCATGGCGTTCGGCCAACGCGAGCGCGGGATGCCCGGGCTTCACC
>JBJTAX010000112.1:0-3092 GCA_046091055.1 Verrucomicrobiota bacterium
AAGCTCACCGCCGAAGAAGACAAGCTCTACAAGCTCGGCCGAGAGATCTATTTTCGTGACGCGCATTGCGCCACCAGCCACCAGGCCGACGGCAAAGCCCTCGTCAACATCTACCCGCCGCTCGCCCGCAGCAACTGGATCGACGATGATGAACGCCTGATCAAGATCCTGCTCAAAGGCCTGTGGGGTCCCATCACCGTCAACGGGCAGAACTACGACCCCACCAAGGGCGTCCCCCCCATGATGGGCTTCGGCGGGCTGCTCAACGACGAGGAAGCCGCGGCCGTGCTCAGCTATGTCCGCCTCTCCTTCGGCAACAACGGCAAGCTCGTCTCGCCGGCGACGGTCAAGAAAGTCCGCGAGTCGACCAAGGACCGCGTGAACTTCTACATGACCGAAGAACTGCTCAAGGAGCATCCTCTGAGGGCGAAGGGCGGACCCAAGGCGAAGAAGTAAGCGAAGGCGAAGCCTTCGAGGGGGCAAGCTGGCAAGGTGACACGGGGACACGGGGCCGCTACGAAGGACGATCGTAGGGCGTGGCTCTCAGAGCCCGTCGTTGACCAAAGCGAGCATACCGCCCCGAAAGAGACCCACACCTCCGTCCGCGAACGGACCGCTCCTATCTCGAGGCAGAACTCAAAGGGGGCGCCAAGGGAGACCGGAGAGTTAGCCGGGGCATGATGGTAGGGGCGTGCGGCCCGTGCGCCCACGGATGACCGGGCCGGTCATCCCTACCCATGCCCGCAGGTGAGCTCCCGGCCTCCTGTTTCCCTTTGAGACCCGAATCGCTACGGCGAACGGAGGGCGCGGAGTACCGTCCCTGCCCGCGTGTTTTACAATAATCGATAATTTCTATACCTTATCACCGCAGGCGAAGATTGACCGAGGGCTAGGCCTTGGGATTGATTCCTGTCATGCGCTTCCTGTCCACCCTCGCCCTGCTCCTGACTGCCGCCCACCTGCCGGCCCAGGATTTCGACTTCCGCGGCGTGCCGGCCGACAGCGCGGTCGCCTTCGCCACCACCGGCACGCGGGGGCTCAGGATCAGCGATTCGCCCGCCGCCACGGCATTCAGGACCCGGATCGAGAAACTGGTCGCCGACCTGGACCCGACGGCCCAGGCGAGCCAGCGCGAGACCTTCGCCGCCGTCAAAGCCGCCACCGGCCTGGACCTGGAATCACCCGACACCCGCTTCGCCGGCGGTTTCTCGATCGGCACGGATGGACAGCCCACCGGTGGCGTCATCGGGCGCGCGCGACATGCCGGCAGCCGGCTCGCCGCGCACGCCGGCGCCAAAAATGTCGGCGTCGTGCGCGCCGGCAACCACCGCGGCTGGAACGGGCGGGAACTATTCGCCTCCTTGAGCGAGGACTTCGCCAAGGTCGCCGCCGGCATCCCCGCCGAACCGGCGGGCGACAAGGACGGCTCCGAACCCATCGGAGTCTTCGACTTCGACAACGACACGATCGTCATCGCGCAGCCCAGGGAAGCCGCGCGGATCATCGCCCTGCTGAGGGGTCAGGGCGCCTCCTTCGCCCTTCCCGCCAACCTGCGTCCGCAAGTGGCCGCGACCGGCCGCGCCTACGCCGTCGCGAGCGTCAACGCCGCCAAGCTGACTCCCAGCGCCGAACTCGCCAACAGCGGCTTCCTCGGCGGTGTTTTCGCGATGGGCGAAAACAACCTGGACCAAGTCCTGAAGATCAGCGCCTATTTCACCTCCAAGGAAAAAGCCGCCCCGCTGGCCATGCAGGCCCAGGGCATGCTGGCCATGGCCCCGATGATGCTCGCCGGCGACCCCACCAAGCCCGAGACCGCCGAAGAAAAGGAAATGAAGGCCCTCGCGGGCGAGTTCCTCGCCGGCATCCAGCCCGTCGAAGCCTCCGGCAATCAGCTCACCCTGACCGCCAAGTGGGATACCAAGAAACTCTACGCGATGATCGAGAAGATCGTCGCCATCGGCGCGGCCAAGGCGAAGGACATGCCCGCGCCGGCCGTCGGGAAGTAAGCGAAGGCGAAGCCTTCGAGGGGCACGTGGGCAAGGGGACACGGGGAAACGGGCAAACAAGGTGCAAAAGTGCCATAAGGGATAGAGATAGGGCCAGGGCTGGGGCTAGTCAGACAAAGCAGATGCATTTCTCGGGTGGTGGGTGTGGGAATATCAATCCAGCCCTCCATTCAGTCCTCAACGCAGTCAGCAATGCAGTAATCCATTCTGTCATCGATTCAGTCCTCTGTCATCGACGCAGTCCTCCGCTCAATCCTTGATTTGCAACGGACCAACCGCCAACCGCCATAATCCGAAATAAAAAGCCCCCGAGACCGGGGGCTGATTCGGAATGTCAGGAGGGCTTAGTTGCCGCAGCAGCCCGACTTCTTCTCGCCGGTGCCACAGGAACCTTCCTTGTTGCAGCATCCGCAGGTGCCGAGGCATTCGCCGGAACCGCAGCAGGCGAGGCAGCAGAAACCCTTGCGACCAACCCAGGCGAGGTAGAGGCCGGCGATGACGAGGGAGATGACCTTCCAGTCCTTGAGTCCGCCGAAGAAGAACTGGTGGACGCAGACGATGTTGAACAGGATCGCGCCGATGAGCACCAGGCCCCAGGCACGCGTACGAGGGAAGATAAGGAGGGCTCCCCCGACGATTTCCAGAACCTTGATCAGGGCGAGATAGCCCGAGTTGTTCATGAGAGCGATGAAACTTCCTTCGGGGGGCTTGGGAGGATTGATCCAATAGTTGACGCCGAAGTAGATGAAAGCCACTCCGAGCAGGAGGGCCACGATGCAGGGGAGTTTTTTCATAGCCCCTGCCGGCTAGCCTAAATGACCGACCGTGAAAGACCTCACTTCAGAGCGCCTTGTGGGCGCCGTCGCAGAGGGCGCCCTTCTTGGAGTGCTTACAGGCGCAGAAGTAAATGGTGCCGTTCGCCTCGGCCTTGTACGGCACCGGCGAGAAGGCGGAACCCTTGTGGGCACCGTCACAAAAGGGCTGGTTCTTGCTGCGTCCGCAGGAGCACCAGTAATAAGTCTTACCAGCTTCGACGAGGACGGGGATCGGAGACCTCTGAGGGATGTGGGGGGCGCTCATGATTCG
>JBJTAX010000113.1:0-13050 GCA_046091055.1 Verrucomicrobiota bacterium
GAGCTGCGCCGCGCGCAGGTCACCGACCAGGCGTAGAAGAAGGCGGCTCCGAGGGCGTAATCCATCAGTCGAATTTCTCCAACACGGCGACGCCGACGGCATCCGCGCGCAGCCTGCCCTCGCCGTTCAGGCGGAAGCGGGTGCCGGCCAGTTCCATGACTTCTTCTTCGATGAGGTCGGCGAAGAGCTCGCGCACGCCTTGCGGGAGCGGGGTCTCGAAGCGCTCGGCGAGCGCGAAGGGGTCCACGCCTTCGTTGAGGCGCAGGCCGAAGACCAGGGCGTCGCAGTGCAGGTCGCGCGGGCTCAGGGCCTTGGCCTGTTCGCGGATGGGCGCGCCGGCTTCGACGCCCTTGGCCCATTGGTCGAGGTTCGCGGGGTTCGTCCAGCGGACGTGGCCCCACTGCGACGCCGCCGAAGGGCCGTAGCCGATCCAGGAGCCCATCTCCCAGGTGATGAGGTTGTGCCGGCAGGCATGACCCGCCTGGGCGAAATTCGAGGTCTCGTATTGCGCGTAGCCGTTTTCGGCGAGCGTCTCCCAGGTGCGCCGGTAGAGGAAGGCTTCCAGTTCGCGGTCGATCTTCACCTTGCCCTGCGAGAGCTTCACGAACATCGCGGTGTCCTCCTCGAAGGTCAGGCAATAGGTCGAGAGGTGGTCGGGCTTGAGTTCCATCGCCCGGTAGAGGTCGTCAGTCCAGCGCTTCTCATCCTGGCCGGGGATCGCGAAGATGAGGTCGAGATTACGCGAGGCGAAGCCGGCGGCCTCGATGAGCTCCCAGGCTTCCATGATCTGCTTGGGCGAATGACGCCGGCCGAGGGCGTCCAGCGTGACGTCATCGAAGCTCTGCACGCCCATCGAGACGCGGGTAACGCCGATCTCCTTGAGCGCGGCGAGCTTGTCGGCGCGCACCGACGAAGGCGCGAGCTCGACGGTCCATTCGCCGGGTCGGCCGGCGGCCTGGGTCATCGCCTGGCCGAGGCGACGCAGGTCGTCGGCCGGCAAGAGTCCCGGCGTGCCGCCGCCCCAGAAGGCGGTCTCGACGCGGCCGGGCGGGTAGAGTTCCAGTTCGCGTTCGATCGCGGCGAGGTAGCGGTCGATCTCGCCGCGCTTGGGTTGCTCCTGGTAGAAGGAGCAGAAGTCGCACGACGACGCGCAGAACGGGACGTGCAGGTAGAGGGCCGTCGCGGACTGGACGGGCGCGGACATCACTCGAGGCCGAGCTGCTTGCGGCCGGCTTCGGAGATCATCCGCGGATTCCAGACCGGGTCCCAGACGATCTCGACCTCGGCGGATTCGACTCCGGGCAGGGCTTCGAGCTTGGACTTCGCGTCGGCGGCGATGACGGGCCCCATGCCGCAACCTTGGGCGGTGAGCGTCATCTTGGCCGCGACCTTCTGGCCGCCGCGTTCGCCGGGGGTGAGTTCAAGGTGATAGATCAGGCCGAGGTCCACGATGTTCACCGGGATCTCCGGATCGAAGCAGCCCTTGAGCGCTTCCCAGAGGGCTTCCTGGTTCACGGGGCCGGTGGCGGCCGCGGTCGTCTTCTGGCCGTAAGCCGCGACGGCCTCCGCGCCCAGGGCCTCGATGTCGGCCGGGGCGATGCGGAAGAGGCCCATCGGGGTACGGACGGTGACCGAGCCGCCGAGGGCCTGGGTGACGGTGACTTCCGTGCCTTTCTCCAACACGACGACATCCCCGGCGGGGATGAGGGTCGCGGCGCAGTCGCGGACGAGCTTGTGGGCGGAGGACATGCCCAGAAGACAGGCGGGAAGGCCTGCGGACGCAAGCGTGGGGTGCGGGCGGGATGTGCTTTTGAGGGTGGTCGGGTTGCATGCCACGATGACGCGCAGGGTTGTGGCCGCTCGGATCGCGGCTAGCTTTCCCAGACCCCCTTACCATGCGTTGTCTCCTGGCTCTGCTTTTCGTCGTTTCCGTCCATGCCGCCCCGGTGCCGATCTTCGACGGCAAGACCCTCGCGGGCTGGGAAGGCGACGCCGCCTGGTGGCGCGTCGAGGACGGTGAGATCCGCGGCGGTTCCTCCACGGTCAAGGTCCCGAAGAACTTCTTCCTCGCGACCGAGAAGTCGTATCAGAACTTCGACCTCCGCGTGAAGCTGCGCCTGACCGGCACGGGCTTCGTCAACAGCGGCGTGCAGATCCGCAGCGTCCGCGTGCCGAACAGCACCGAGATGAGCGGCTATCAGGTCGACTACGGCAAGGGCTGGTACGGCAAGATCTACGACGAGAGCCGCCGCAACAAGGTCATCGCCGAATCCAAGGATGCCACCGCGGTCCTCGCCGCCGTCAAGGAAGGCGAGTGGAACGAGTATCGCATCCTCGCGGAAGGCAGCCGCATCCGCAGTTGGATCAACGGAGTGCCTACGCTCGATTACGTCGAGACCGCGCCGAACATCGCCCTCGACGGCAAGATCGGCCTTCAGGTCCATTCGGGCGGCATGGCCGTGATCCAGGCCAAGGACATCACCATCGAGGAACTGCCGCCCACGCCGGGCGCGCTGACCTGGGACAAGGTGAAGCCCGCCGTGAAGAAGGCCGAGCCCGCCAAGGTGGCCGCTCCCCGCAAGGACACGAGCTACAACGACGTGCAGGGCGTGCGGCGCTCGGCCGAGGAGCAGCAGAAGCTGTTCAAGCTTCCCGAGGGCTTCGAGATCGAGCTCTTCGCCAAGGAGTCGGCCGATTTCGGTAAGTTCATCATGCTGATCTTCGACCAGCAGGGCAGGGCGTGGTCCAGCACCGCGCTCGAATACCCGGTCGATGCCAACGAGAACCCCGCCGCCGCCGAGGCGCTGTATAAGTCCAAGGCCCGCGATAAGGTCGTCGTCTTCGACCAGCCCTTCGAAGCCGGCGTCCGCCAGCCGCGCGCCTTCGCCGACGGCCTAGCGATCCCCGAGGGCGTCCTGCCTTATAAGGACGGCGCGGTCGTCCAGCACGGCCACGACGTCGTGTTCCTCCGAGATACCGATGGCGACGGCAAGGCCGACAAGCGCGAGGTCCTGCTGACGGGCTTCGGCATCCAGGACTCGCACCTCTTCCCGCACCAGTTCACCCGCGCGCCGTGGGGTTGGTTCTGGCTCGCCCAGGGCGCCTTCAATTCCGGCAAGGTCACGTCCACCAAGGGCGAGGTCACCGACTTCCCGAACACACGCATGGCCCGTTTCCGTCCGGACGGCAGCTTCTTCGAGCCGACGAGCATCGGGCCCTGCAACATCTGGGGGCTCGTGCTCACCGGCGAAGGCGAATGCTTCATTCAAGAAGCCAACGATTACGGCTACCCGGTGATGCCGTTCCACGAATACGCGCTCTATCCCGGTTGCGCGGACCGTCTCGCGAAGTCCTACCAGCCGCCGTTCCCGGTGCAGGCCCCTGACTTCAAGATGAGCGGATCGGGTCTCAGCGGTCTCGCGCTCTCCGACGTCGGCGTATGGCCGAAGGGTTTCGACGGCGTGATGTATGTCGCCAATCCGATCACCTCGAAGGTCAACGCGATCCGCCAGCATCGCGCGGGCTCCGGCTACCGCCTCGAGCGTCTCGACGATTTCATCACCTGCGAGGACCCGTTCTTCCGCCCGATCGCCATGACCATGGGCCCTGACGGCTGCCTCTACGTCATCGACTGGTATAACAAGATCATCAGCCACAACGAGGTCGCCCGCAATCACCCTGACCGTGACAAGCAGTCGGGCCGCATCTGGCGCATCAAGCCGAAGGGCTTCGTCCCGCCGGCCGTGCCCGATTACACCCAGCTCTCCTCGGCCGACCTCATCGCCCGCCTCGGCTCGAAGATCGCCGGCGACGCCCATCTCGCCTGGCAGACGCTGGCCGACCGTAAGGACGAAGGCCATGCCCTCGAAGGCGCACTCGCCGCGCTCGCCGGCGAAGCTTCTGTCCCGGCCGCCCGCCGGATCCAGGCCCTCTGGGTGCTGGGCGAACATGGCCGTAAGATCGGACCGCTGGCCGAACGCCTGCTGGCCGATCCTAATCGCAATGTCCGCCGCGAGGCCGTGAACGCGCTGCGTCATCTCGGCGCCTGGACCCCGCATCACGAATCTCTCGCCGCGCTCGCTGCTGATCCTGACACGGAAGTCCGCGCCGCCGCCATCAAGGCCCTTGGTGAGTCTTCCGCCAAGTGGCCTGCCGCCCTCGGCGCGCTGATGCGTTTCGCCGGCCCGTCCCTCGAAGGACCCGTCGCGCCGGGTCGCAGCGGCAAGCCGATCAAGGTCGGCGCCGCCTACGAGCGTGACTTCGAGCGCGTCCTCGTGCGCATGTATCTCGAGCGCCAGCCCGAGGCCGTCGCCGCCTTCCTCGCTTCGGACGCCGCGAAGTCGCTGCCCGCCGAAGGCCGCATGTTCGCCGCGCTTGCGCTCGACCCCAAGGTCGGCGCCCCGCTCGTGGCGAGCCTTGTCGGCCAGCTGGACCGTGCGCCCGGACCGGACGAGCTCCTCGCTGTCGCCCAGACCCTCGACCAGCCCGCCAGCGTCGCCGTCCTCCGCAAGCTCCTGGCCGATGCCGCCGTCCGTAATCGCGTCGTCGAACTCCTGCTGGTCTTCCGTACCGACCTCGATCCCGCCAAGGTCGGCCCAGTCGTCGCCGAGGCTGCCCGGGCCTTGCTCGCCCAAGGCGTCGCGGAACGCGCCCTCGCCGCTCAGCTCATCGGCGGCTTCCAGCTGCTCGAACTGGAAGCGGACCTGCTCGCGCTCCTCTCCCGTGAGGATTCCCGTCGCGAGGCCCTCTTCGGACTCCAGCAGCTCCGCACGACCAAGCCGGCGGCCGTGGCCGCGCTCATCGGTTCCGCACCGGCGGAGGTTTCGAACCTCGCGTTGCGCGCCTTGGTCGCGTCCCGCGCGCCGCAGGCCGCCGGGCTGGCGATGAAGCTTTATCCGTCGTTGGCGACGAACGACCGTAAGGTCGTGCTCGACGGACTGAGCGGCACGAAGGCCGGGGCCAAGGCCAGCGCGGCGGGCCTGGCCGATGGTTCGGTCGCCGTGGCCGACATCGAGACCGCCGCCGCCGAGAAGCTCGCGATCGCCCTGGGCGACAGCCCTGAGCTCGCTGATGTCTCCGCCCGGCTGGGCGGCGTCTTCCGCAGTGTGCTGGCCCTCGACGGTTCCAATGACGCCGTCACCAAGTCCGGCCTCGCCCTCAAGGGCGCCTTCACCGTGGAGACCTGGGTGCGTCTCGACGGCAAGGTCGACAACAACGACAGCATCCTCGGAGCGCCCGGCATCCTCGACCTGAACTTCGCCGGCGGGATCTTCCGCGCCTACCTCGGCGCCAAAGTCCATGACGCCGTCGTCGCGTCCAAGCCGATCTCCGCCGGCATCTGGACGCATGTGGCCGCCACGCGCGATGCGGCCGGCGAGCAGCGTCTCTGCCAGGACGGGGAACTGGTCGGCACCGCCAAGTCCGAGCATGGCCATGACCTGTCCGGCCTGACCATTGGCTGGTCCTCTCCGCAAGGCGGCACGCAAGGCGCCTTCGCCGAATATCGCATCTGGAACGTCGAGCGTAAGCCGACGGAGATCCGCGCGAACATGACCCGCACCTACGCCGGCGAGACGCCGCCCAAGTCCCTCGTCTTCGCGTCCGCGAGCGGCGAGGCGGCCTGGGGTCAGTTCGGCAAGGGCGCCAAGGTCGTCCGCACCACCGACGCGCCCCCGCTGCTCAACGCCGCCCAGTTCGCGGCCTTGGAGGCGAAGCACGCCCGCTTCATGGCGCTCGCCGTGAAGGGCGGGGACGCCGCGAAAGGCAAGGCGGTCGTCGGGCTCTGCCAGTCCTGCCACATGATCAACGGCCAGGGCGGCCAGATCGGGCCCAACCTCTCCGGCGCCGGCGCGATGGGCATGGAGGCCGTCATCCGCAACATCATCGACCCGAACGCCGCCATCGAGGCCGCCTACCGGATCTTCCGGTTGGAACTCAAGGCCGGCGAGGTCGTCGAGGCCTTCTATGTCTCCGAGGACGCCACGGCCTACGTGATCCGTCAGCCGGGCGGCGCCGACCGGCGCATCCCGAAGGCCGACGTGCGCGCCGCGAAGTATCTTCGCCGCTCGCTCATGCCGGAAGGATTGCTCGACGGCTTCACGGACGAGCAGATCACGGACCTCTTCGCTTACCTGAAGACGCTCAGGTAGACTGCGTAGGGCTAGAGCTAGGGCTAGGGGCAGGGCTAGGTGTTGCCAGTGAGCGCCGGCCAGGGTTTATCCCGTCGCCTCTTCCAGCCCAAGCTCTGGCCCTGTCCCTAGCCCTAGCAGGCCTTCTTCGCTTGCCGAGGGGGCGTAGGGGCTTACGGCTTGAGGCATGTCCGTCTGGTTCAATCCTGCCCGCGAAATCGACGCCCTGCTGCGCAAGGCGGCCGCGTCCGTCCCCGGCCTCGAGGCCGACTTCAATCCGGAGCTGAAGCCGTCGGATCCCCGCCACGCCGACTTCCAGGCCAACGGCGTCCTCGCCGCCGCCAAGAAGGCCAAGGCCAATCCGCGCGCCCTCGCCACCGCGCTCGTCGAAGCCGTGCGCGCCCAAGGCGGCCTCGACGACAAGGTCGTGCAGATGGAAGTCGCCGGCCCGGGCTTCATCAACTTCAAGCTCACGCCCGCCGCCCTCGGCGCCTGGCTCCGCGAGTATCGCGACGAATCCAAGTGGCGCGCCGGTGCGGCTCGCCTGATGGGCGGCCGTAAGGTCGTCATCGACTACCCGTCGCCCAACACCGCCAAGCAGATGCACGTCGGCCACCTGCGCCCGATCGTCATCGGCGAGGCCGTCGCCCGTCTGATCGAGTTCTGCGGCGCCCAGCTCGTCCGCGACAACCATATCGGCGACTGGGGCACGAACTTCGGCATCCTCATCCTGGCCATCCGTCGCGCGGGCTTCCAGCTCGACGCCAAGAGCCCGACGGCCCTCGAGGACCTCGAGCGTCTTTACAAGGAAGGCAGCGCCGCCACCAAGGCCGACCCGGCCCTGATGGATGCCGCCCGCGCCGAACTCGCCAAGCTGCAGTCCGGCGACCCTGCGAACACCGCCCTCTGGAAGGAGATCGTCGAGGTCTCCAACGCCGCCTGCCAGCGCATTTACGACCAGTTCGGCCTCAAGACCGACGTCATTCTCGGCGAATCCTTCTACCGCGACAAGGTCGATCAGGTCTACGCCGAGCTCGCGAAGCACAAGCTGGCCGAAGAGAGCGAAGGCGCCCTCGTGGTCTGGCATGACGAGGAGCCGCGCTTCTCGCGCGACGCCGAGACGAAGATGCCTTTCATCGTCCGCAAGAAGGACGGCTCGTCCAACTACGCTTCCACCGACCTCGCCACGCTCCTCTACCGCGCCGAGCACTTCAAGGCCGACGAGATCGTCTACGTCACCGACGGTCGTCAGCAGGACCACTTCCAGCAGCTTTTCCTGACCGGCGACAAGTGGTTCAAGGCCTCGGACCGCAAGCTCCCGCGTCTCCGTCACGTCTGGTTCGGCACCATCCTCGGCGAGGACGGCAAGGCCATCAAGACCAAGTCCGGCGAGCCGGTGCGTCTGCAGGAACTTATCGATAAGGCCGAGAAGCTCGCGGAAGAAGCCGTCACGACCAAGAACCCCGACCTGCCCGAGGCCGAGCGCAAGGCGATAGGCAAGGCCATCGGCGTCGCCGCCATGCGTTACGCCGACCTGTCGTCGAACCGCACGATGGATTACACCTTCTCGTGGGGCAAGTTGCTCGCCTTCGAAGGCAACACCGCGCCGTACCTCATGTACGCCGTCGTCCGCGTCCGCTCGATCTTCCGCAAGGGCGGCCTGGCCGTCGGGCAGGGCGAGGAAGGTGCGACCGATCCGGAGACCCCGGCCGAGATCGCGCTCGCCCGCAAGCTCCTGGCGTTCACCGCCGCGCTCGACCAGGCGCTCGAGGAACTCCGTCCGCACCACCTCTGCACCTACCTACACGAGCTCGCCGCCGCCTACGGCACCTTCTACGCGGCCGACAGCGTCATCGTCGACGACCCCGCCGTGAAGGCCCGCCGCCTCATGCTCTGCGCGCGCACCTGCGCCGTCATGGAAACCGGCCTGCGCCTCCTCGGCATCGAGCCCGTGGAGCGGATGTGAGCGCCGCAAGGCGGCGAGGGGGCATGCTGGCACGTGGACAAGTGGGCACGGGGTGCTTAGGCGCCCTTGCCCGCTTGGCACGCTATTCCGGGTAGACCTAGTCCGGGGTGTGGCTAGAAAAGCCTCACCCCCATGGAGACTCCTGCCCCCAAGACGGAACGTCTGCTCTCGCTCGATGCCCTGCGCGGCTTCGACCTGTTCTGGATCGTCGGCGGGCACGGCATCCTGCTCGCGCTGTTCAAGCTGACCGAGTGGGGCTGGCTCGGCGCGATCGACAGCCAGCTGAAGCATGTCGAATGGCATGGCTTCCTGCCGTACGACCTCATCTTCCCGCTCTTCCTCTTCTTGGCCGGCGTCTCCACGCCGTATTCGCTGACACGGCGGCTGAGGGAAGGCGCCCGGGCCGAAGTCGTCCGGAAGATCATCCAGCGTGGCCTGATCCTCGTGCTGCTCGGGATCATCTATAACAACGGCCTCCAGTGGAAGGGGCTCGAGAACATGCGTTTCGGCAGCGTACTCGGCCGTATCGGCTTGGCTGGCGTGTTCGCCCAGCTGATCTTCGTGTTCCATCACGACGCGCCGAAGCGTCTCTGGGTTTGGCTCGCCGGCATCCTGCTGGGCTATTGGGCGCTCCTGTCGTTCGGCCATGCGCCCGGTTTCGCTCCCGGCGACCTGACGATGGAAGGCAACTTCGCCAGTTACGTCGACCGCCTGCTCCTGCCGGGCAAGCTGTACCGGAAAATCCACGACCCGGAAGGCCTGCTCGCGGTCCTGCCGGCCATCGGCAACGCGCTGCTCGGCATCCTCGCCGGTCTGTGGCTAAGACGTTCCGCGGAGGAAATCTCCGGTGAACGCAAGGCCGCGGGCTTGGTGATCGCGGGCCTCGCGTTGCTCGCCGTCGGCGGCCTTTGGAGTCTCGTCTTCCCGCTGAACAAGAATCTCTGGACTAGTTCCTTCGTCCTCTTGACCTGCGGCTGGGCCAGCCTCCTGCTGGCGTTGTTCTACTGGGCCATCGACGTGCGCGGATGGGCGCGCGGGTTCGGCGCGTTCTTCGCCGTCATCGGCATGAATTCCGTCCTCATCTACATGTCGGCGAAGTTCATCAGTTTCGACTTCACCGGACAGGCCTTGTTCGGCGGCCTCGCCCGGGCCTTCCCCTCGGCCGTGGCCTCGGTGGTGCTCGTCACCGGCATCTTCGCCGTGAAGTGGCTGCTCTTCTGGTTCCTCAAGCGCCAGAAGGTCTTCCTGCGGGTGTGACCTGCGTCATGGGTTTAGGTAGGGTCAGCACTGCGTGCAGACCTAGGGGACGGGCTATACGACTAGGTCAGCACGCAGTGCTGACCCTACCAAGAAGAAGGCAGGGCTTGTCTTCGGGTTTCCGCTGCGGACGCTGTCATCATGGAAGAACCGGAGCTCAAAGTCACGCGAGGCGACATCATCGCCCGCGGCTTGCTGTGCCACTGTCCGAACTGCGGTAAGCGTGGCCTCCTCGCTTCCTGGTTCCGCCTGGGTAAGGCCTGCTCCGCCTGTGGCATGGACCTCGCCCGCTCGGCCGGAATCTACTCCGGTACGACCTCCATCGGCTACGTCGCCTCCATCCTCTTCGTCATCATCCCGATCTGCTTCCTGGTGGCGTTGAAGGTCCTGTCGGTGACGGCGGGCGTCCTGCTGGGTATCTTCGGCACCTTCGGCTTCATCGTCCTGATCTACCCGGTCATGCTTTGCTGGATGGTCATGGCCTATCATGTGGCCCTGCCGGGCGAACTGCCCGTCAACGGGGGCGGGCAGGGGAGTGACGAGTGACCTTAGGGTCTTGACTTACATCTTCATATCTGGATAAGAAGATACTTCGAATGTCCCGTTCCCAGCTCATCTCCGCTCTCCGCAGTCCCGTGCGTCCCACGGTGTCGGTGGAATTCTTCCCGCCCAAGGACGCGGAAGGCGGCGCGCGCATGCTCAAGGTCGCCGCGACGTTGAAGCCCCTGGGCATCGATTTCGCCTCCCTGACCTATGGCGCGGGCGGCACCTCCCGGGACACTACGATCACTTACGGCGCGGAGCTCGTGAAGATGGGTGTCCCGCTGATCGGTCACCTCACCTGCGTCGGCCATTCCCAGGCTGAGCTCTCCGCGATCATCGAGCAGTATGACCGTGCCGGCTTCTCCGGCATCCTCGCTCTCCGCGGAGATCCGCCCAAGGGCCAGAAGGATTTCGTGGCGCACCCCGAAGGCTTCGCCCATGCGGAAGGGCTCGTCCGCCTCATCGGCGCCACCCGCCCGGGGCGTTTCGCCGTCGGTGTCGCCGGTTTCCCGGAGCGCCATCCGGACGCCACGGACGACCTCGCGGACATCCGTTTCCTCGCCGGCAAGGTCTCGGCCGGCGCGGACTTCGTCACCACCCAGCTCTTCCTGGATAACGATGACTACTTCCGCTTCGTCGACCGGGCCCATGCGGCCGGCGTGTCCGTGCCGATCCTCCCGGGCATCATGCCGGTGCTTTCCTTGAAGCAGGCGCGTACTTTCTGCGGTTTCTGCAAGGCGCGGATTCCGGATGCCTTGGTGCGCGAACTCGAAGCCTGTGGTCCTGATGAGGAAGCCCAGCGCAAGGTCGGCGTCTCCTGGGCTGTCCGGCAGGCCCGGGGCCTGATCGCCCGCGGCGCGCCGGGTTATCACGTCTACATCCTGAACAAGGCCGAGTCGGCGGTGGAACTCTTCGCCGAGCTCCGCGGTTGAGGCCTCAATAGGTTTGCCGTCCGGGGGCGGTCGTCATGAGATCTCCCATGCACGAGGCCCCCGAGCACCCCGGCTGGAAGCGCGGCTTCTGGAGCCTGATGGCCACCCAGTTCCAGAACGCCTTCAGCGACAACGCGCTCAAGAACCTAGTCATCATGCTCGTCATGGCCCGCGGCCTGACCGAGCCTGAGCGCAACGCTTACGTCGCCCTCGCCGGGGCCTTGTTCGCCGCGCCGTTCATCCTGTTCTCGATGCTCGGCGGGTGGCTGGCGGATCGTTTCAGCAAGCAGCGGGTGATGTCGGCGGTGAAGGCGGCCGAAATCGGCATCATGCTCTTCGCGGCCGCGGCGTTGGCGCTGCACAGCCTGCCGCTCGAGCTCGCCGCCGTCTTCCTGATGGGTTGCCACAGCGCGATCTTCGGACCCTCGAAGTACGGCATCCTGCCGGAAGTGCTCCCGCACGACCGTCTCTCCTGGGGTAACGGCATCCTCGAGCTGCTCACCTTCCTGGGCATCATCTTCGGCACCGTCGCCGGGGCGTTCTTCGCCGAGTCCTTGGCGGGCATGCCGGGCGTCGCGGGCCTCATCCTGGCGGGACTCGCCCTGGGCGGTTGGTGGTGCAGCCGGCAGGTGCCGCCCGTGCCGGCGGCCGCGCCCGACCGGCCGTTGCCGCTCAATCCCGTGGCCGAACTCTGGAAGCAGCTCAAGGTCATGAAGCAGGATCGCGACCTGTGGCGGGCCAACTGGGGTAACGTCGGCTTCTTCTTCGTCGCCGCCTTGGTCCAGATGAACCTCCTCCTGCACGCCAAGGACGTCCTCAAGCTGGCGGAGACCAAGAGCGGCCTCCTGAGCGCCGCGCTCGCCCTCGGCATCGGTTTCGGCAGCGTCGTCGCCGGCTTCGCCTCGCGCGGGCGGATCGAATACCGCCTCGTCCCGCTCGGCTCGCTCGGCCTGGCGCTCAGCACCATCCCCATGGGCGTCGTCGGCCTCGGCGTCGGAGGTTTCGCCGTCGCCCTCGCCGCCCTCGGTTTCTCGGCTGGCTTCTTCATCGTGCCCATCGCCGCGGTGCTCCAGCATCGTCCTTCGGCCGAGACAAAGGGCGCGGTGCAAGGAGCGGCTAATCTGCTAAGTTTCGTCGGCATCCTGGCCGCCTCCGGCGTGCAGTGGCTCGCCACCGACCGCCTCCACCTCAGCACCGGCCAGGTTTTCTGGTTCTGCGGCGCGGCCGCGCTGGCCACGGGCGCGTATGCCGCTATTTCTCGCGGCCGGTTCATCGAGGCCGAGTAGCCGCTCAGACCGTCGCCAGCACGCGCTGCTTGATCTCGGCGACGGGCAGCGCGTTGAGCAGGACAGGCGAGAGGCGGTTCTCGTTGATCCGCGGGAGGGCCGTGAGGTGCTCGCTGAGCACGAGGTTGCGGTTCGCGGCGACTTCGTCGACGCGGTCCACCGGCGTGAAGCGCGGGGTCGACTTGAGGACCTCCGGGTTCGTGCGGATGAGCTCGCCGATGGCCAGCACGACCTCGGCGAAACGATCCAGCTCGGGCTTCGTGTAGGACTCGGTCGGCTCGATCATCAGCCCGAAGACCTCGGGGAAGGCGACGGTCGGGGCGTGGAAGCCGAAGTCGAGGAAGAGCTTGCCGACGCGGGCGATGACGCCCGCGCGCGGGATGCCGGCGACCTCGATGCGCTTGAAGTCCTCTTCGGTGAGCGTGAGGATGAACTCGTGCATGCGCGGCACGCCGTCGGCCGCGGCCGGCAGGGACGGGAAGGATTTGCCGAGCCGGGAGAAGAGGTAGCGGCTGGAGAGCACGGACATCGCGGCCATGCGGCGGACGCCTTCCTTGCCGAGGCGCTGGAGGTAGGTGTACACGCGCACCTTGTGGGCGAAGTTGCCCCAGTGGCGGTGGAAGGAACCGATGCTGTGCTTCGGCTTCACGGCCACGAAGGTGTCGCCGTGCTTCTCGATCTGGAAGCCGGGGAGGAAGTCGACGAGGCGCTCGGACACGGCCACGATGCCGTCGCCGGGCCCGCCGCCGCCGTGCGGGACGGTCCAGGTCTTGTGGAGGTTGTTGTGGACGGCGTCCACGCCGAGGGCGCCGAGGTTCACCCAGCCCGCGATGGCGTTCATGTTGGCGCCGTCCATGTAGACGAGGCCGCCGACGCGGTGGATCTCCGCAGCCATCTTCTGGAAATCCGTCTCGAAGACGCCTGAGGTGTTCGGGTTG
>JBJTAX010000114.1:0-4475 GCA_046091055.1 Verrucomicrobiota bacterium
GGGCACCCCGCTCCAGCGTGAGACCATGCCGGCCGAGACCGTCACCGTCGAACTAGGACCGCGTTCCTACCCCGTCCGCATCGGGGCCGGGATGCGTCGAGAAGCCTTGGCCGTGGCCGAACATAGTCTGGCCGCCGGCCGGAAGTGCGTCGCGATCACCTCGCCCGGCGTCGCCGCCGCGCACCCGGGCTTCGCCGCCGAGCTCGCGCGCCTGATGCCGGTGCTCGCCACGGCCGCGGACGGCGAGACGGCCAAGTCCGCCGCCGAACTGGCCCGCGTCTGGGATTTCCTCGCCGCCAACGGCGTGGCCCGCGACGGCGCGGTCTTCGCCCTCGGCGGCGGCGTGGTGGGCGACCTCGCCGGCTTCGCGGCCGCCTCCTACCAGCGCGGCGTCGATTTCTACCAGCTCCCGACCACGCTGCTCGCGATGGTCGACAGTTCCGTCGGCGGCAAGACAGGCATCAACCTCGCCGCGGGCAAGAACCTGGTCGGCAGCTTCCATCAGCCGACGGCCGTCTTCGCGGACACCGAGCTGCTGGCCACCCTGCCGCCGCGCGAGTTCGCCGCCGGCATGGCCGAGGCGATCAAGCACGGCCTCATCGCCGACGCCGACCTCTTCGGGCTGCTCGAACAGAATTCGCCGCTCGCCTGGGACCATCCGCTCCTGCCGCGCGTCATCCGCCGCTGCGTGGAGATCAAGGCCGCCGTCGTCGCCGGCGACGAACGCGAGACCAGCGCCCAGGGCGGCCGCGCGCTCCTCAACCTCGGCCACACCTTCGGCCACGCGATCGAGGCGACCGCCGGCTACGGCGCCTACCTCCACGGCGAAGCCGTCGCCATCGGCCTCGTGATGGCGGCGCGCCTTTCCGCCGAGCTGAAACGCTGCACCGCCGCCCAGGCCGAACAGGTCGAGGCCACGCTGAAGTCGCACGCCTTGCCCACCGCGCTGCGTGCGCCGCTGCCCCTCGACCCGATGCTCGCCGCGATGCGCCGCGACAAGAAGGTCCGCGGCGGCAGGCTGCGCTTCGTCCTGCAGGACGGGATCGGCGCGGCCAGCACCTCGGACGCGGTCCCGGAAGAGGCCGCGGTCCGCGCCCTGCTCGCCGGCGGCGCGACGCGACGAACCGCCGCCGGCGGTGCTTGAATACGGTATGCCCCGCCTCCTCTGCGTCTGCCTGCTCGCGGCCGGCGTCCTGCCGGGCGCCGCCGAGACGCCGGAGCCGGGCAGGACTTATTTCGGCCGGAACCGATATGTCGAATACATCGCCGGCGACCTTCCCTTCGTGCTTTCGGCGCCGCATGGCGGACGCGAGAAGCCCGACGAGCTCCCGGACCGCGCGAAAGGCACCTTCGCCTTCGACACCAACACGCAGGAGCTCGCGCGGGCGATCGACGAGGCGTTCGTGGCGCGCACGGGGCGCCACCCGCACGTGGTCATCTGCCGGATCCACCGGCGCAAGGTCGACTGCAACCGCGAGATCGTCGAAGGCGCGGCCGGCCATCCGCTGGCCGAACAGTCCTGGAAGGACTTCCAAGGCTTCATCCGGACCGCGCAGCAGGCGGTCGTCGCGAAGCATGGCCGAGGCTTCTACGTCGACCTGCACGGGCATGGGCACGCGGACGCGCGGCTCGAGCTGGGCTACGCGCATGACCGCGACGAATTCGCCCTCCCGGAAGCCGAATTGGCCAGGCCGGAGTTCATCAAGCAAGGCACGCTGCAATTGTTCGCGCTGAAGGACCCGGCGGCCTACCCCGCGCTCCTGCGCGGCCCGAGGAGTTTCGGCGCCCTCATGGAGCAGGCCGGCTTCCCGTCCACGCCGAGCCTCGGCAAGCCCGTCCCCGGCGAACCTTATTTCAACGGCGGCTACAACGTGCGCACCCACACCGCGCCCGGCACCGGCTTCGCAGGCCTGCAAATCGAAAGCAACTCGAAGGGCGTGCGCGACAATGACGCCAACCGACGCAAGTTCGCGGCGGCCTTGGTCGAGCAGCTCGCGGCCTACCTCGACGCGCAGATGGGCCTCAAGCTGCCGCTGAGGCCCGAGGCGAAATAGGCCTTACGGCGGCGGGCCCACGGCCGGCTTCGCCGCGCGCCAGTCACGCCTGAGCAGGCGGTCGTCGTTCTTCTCGTTGGCCGCGCGCACGCGGTCCTCCAGGGTCCCTTCGGACGGCGGCTGGCCGACCACGGCGGCGGCGGCCGGCGTCTTCTCGACGACGAAGGACTCGTCGCCGGCCGGGACGGCGCAGCCGACGAGGCAAAGCAGGGAGAACAACGGAAGGGTCTTCATGGCAAGGTCATTGGGCCCGGCGCTTGGCGTCGGCTTCGAGCCAGGCGCGAAGGGCGAGCGCCTGGGCGCGGGCGCGGGCGCGGGCGGCGGCGAGATCGTCGGCGTCGGCGACCGCGGATCTCGCGAAAGAATAGAACTTCGCCTTCGGCTCGGTGCCCGAGGCGCGGACGGCGACGCGCCGGCCGTCGGCCAGCTCGGCGAGGATGAACTCCTCGGGCGGGACACGCTCGCCTTCGGCGTCGAGCACCGTGTCGCGTTCGTAATCCGTCACGCGCAGGACCTTGGAGCCGTCGACGACGGCGGGCGGGTTCGCGCGCCACGAGGCGACGATGCGGCGGATGCGCGCCGCGCCTTCGGCGCCTTCGAACGACAGGTTCAGGAGGTCCTCGTGATGGGCCCCATGGCTGAGGTGCAAGGCGTCGAGGGCGTCGAGCAGCGTGCGGCCGCGGGAACGGAGGACGGCCGCGTATTCGCAGAGCATCAGCACGGCCGCGTTGGCGTCCTTGTCGCGCACGGCGTCGTCGGCGAGGTAGCCGTAGCTCTCCTCGGCGCCCAGGAGGAACAGGGTCGAGTGACGCATCGCCAGCGGCGCCCGCCGGCGGAGCGGGAGCGCGGCCGCTTCGGGGCCGGCGCCTTCGGTCAGGCGGCGGCTCCATTGCTCGAGCTTGCGCGCGATCCACTTGAAACCGACGGGCGTCTCGACGCAGCGCACGCCATGACGGGCGCAGATGGCGGAGACGAGCGGGGTCGTGACGAGGGACTTCACCACGACCGCGTTGGGCGACCCGGCGGCGGGCAGCACCCCCGCGTCCTTGAGCGAGGAGATCCGGAACTCCGCCAGGAGGGCGGCGACTTCGTTGCCGTTGAGGAGACGGTGGCCGCCGGCGGGCAGCGGGCAGGCCGCGCCGACGCGGTCGGAATCCGGGTCGGTCGCGAGGACGAGGTCCGCGCCGACCTCTTCGGCCAGCTTGAGCGCGAGGGCGAAGGTGGCGGCGTTCTCCGGGTTGGGCGAGGCGACGGTCGGGAAGCGGCCGTCGTGGTCCCGTTGCTCCTCGACCATGTGCGGGTCGATCCCGGCGCGGCGGTGGGCCGGCACGTCCATGACGTCGCCGGTGCCGTGGACGTTCGTGAAGACGACCTTGGGCGTGTGGCGCGCGATGATTCCAGGGTCGAGCACCACGCCGGCGACGCGGCTGAGATAGGCGTCCTCGGCCGAGGCGGGCACGGCGAGCACGCCTGCCAGGTTCTTCTCGAGGTAGGGCGCGACGTCGGCCGGGCCGAGCTGGCCGACTTCCGTGACGCTCGCCGCGTCATGCGGCGGCAGGACCTGCCCGCCGTCGCCCAGGCAGCACTTGAAACCGTTGTCGTGGGAAGGATTATGGCTGGCGGTGATGACCACGCCCGCCTGGGCGGCGAGGTGACGGACCGTGAAGCTCAGCTGGGGGGTCGAGCGGGCGCCCGCGAAAAGATAGGCCTCGCCGCCGAGCTGCGTCCAGGCGCCGGCGCTCAGCTCGGCGACATGGCGGGAGAAATGGCGGACGTCGTGCGCGTCTGCGTGCGTGGCGCCCGTCCGTGCCGAGGAGCCAGGCTTCCAGCTGCCCATGACGGCGCGGAGGACGTTGACGTCGTTCAGGCAGGCCGATCCGATGGCGGCGCGGACCGGGAGCCCGGCGGGGTCGAGTTCGTTGGCCGCGGCGACCCGACCTACCGTCCGGCCGCGCATCCCGCCCGTGCCGAAGGCGATCCCCTTGTAGAAACGATCCTCCAGCTCGGCCCAGGCGCCGCGCTCGCACAGGTCCCGCAGGGAGGCGACCGCCTCGGCCGGCAGGGCGCCCGAGCGGAGCCAGTCCCCGGCGTTGGTCAGGCTGGCGGCGGACAAATGGCCCTTGCCTTGGGCGGCTTGAAGGAGGGAAACGACGGCGGCGGAAGCGCTCATGTGTCCGCCCATCCTTGCCCTCCGGGGGGCGGGGACAAGCCCGGAGCAAGGGGAGGCGGGGGTTGACAGAGGCGGACCTTTGCCAAGGGTTGAGCCCCCATGCCTGACGACCGTTCCAGCAAGCAGCCCCCGGCCGGCGATGACCGCAATCTCGTGGTCGTCGACGAAGATTTCGCCAACGCCGACGCCGAAGACCGCCGGTGGCTCTTCTGGGAACGCAACAAGGCCCTGATCGTCCACGGCACCACCGC
>JBJTAX010000115.1:0-9787 GCA_046091055.1 Verrucomicrobiota bacterium
CCCAAGGCCGCCGCGCCCGCGACTTCCACGCCGGCCATCCCCGAGAAGACCGACGTGAGCTGCCTCCCTGCCGCTCCCGCTTCTTCCGGCTCCGTCGCCCCGCAGTCCGACGCTTCCCGCGCCAAGGCCTCGCCTTACGCCAAGCGCATGGCTGAAAAGGCCGCGAGCAACGTCGCCGCCCTCGCCGGCACCGGCCCCGGCGGCCGCGTGGTCGGCCGTGACGTCGCCGCCGCTTCGGCTCCGGCCGTCGCCGCTCCTGCCGGTCCGCTCAACGTCGCGGTCGCTCCGCCCGCCGACGGCAAGGGCATCCAGCCCGACGCCGAAGTCCCCGTGGGCGGCATGCGCCAGACGATCGCCCGTCGCCTCCTCGAGTCGAAGGTCACCGTCCCGCACTTCTACCTCGAGGTCGAGGTCGACGCCGCCCCGCTGATGGCCATGCGCGAATCGCTGAACAAGCGCCTCGCCGACGCCGGCGCCGACGCGATCAAGCTCTCGGTCAACGACTTCATCCTGAAGGCCTCCGCCGAAGCCCTCCGCCGCGTCCCCGCGGTCAACGCCTCCTGGGCCGGCACGAGCATCCGCCAGCATTCCGCGGTGCACCTCTCCTTCGGCGTCGCCCTCGAGGACGGCCTGGTCACCCCGGTCATCCGCGACGCCCACGCCAAGACGCTGAAGGACATCGCCGCCGAGGCGAAGACCCTCATCGGCAAGGCCCGCTCGAAGAAGCTCACGCCGAACGAGATGTCGGGCTCGACCTTCACGGTCACCAACCTCGGCATGTACGGCGTCACCGGTTTCTTCGGCATCATCAACGTGCCCAACGCCGCGATCCTCTCCGTCGGCGCGACCATCAAGAAGCCCGTCGTCGACGCCCAGGACCGCCTGGTCATCGGCCACCGCATGGTGATCGGCCTCTCCGGCGACCACCGCGTGGTCGACGGCGCCAACGGCGCGCAGTTCCTCCAGGCGCTCAAGCAGCTCCTCGAAGAGCCGGCGCTGATGCTGATCTGAGCGGAGCCCAGGCTCTGCCAAAACCCGCGCCCGTGAGGCGCCCGGGTTTTTCATGCCCGCGTCAGAACGTGCGCACCGCCGACAATCCGCCGTCCACGTGGAGCACCTGGCCGGTCATGAAACGGGCGTGCCCGGAGAGGAGATGCGCGACGAGCACGGCCATGTCCTCGGAACGCCCGACCTGCTGGAGCGGGTGACGCTTGCCGGCGGCTTCCTTCTTGAGGTCGGAATTCAGCAGCGCGCCCGCGAGCGGCGTATCGGTCAGCGACGGCGCGATGACGTTCACGCGGATCGCCGGGGCCCATTCGGCGGCGAGGCTCCGCGCGAGGGCTTCGACCGCGCCCTTGGCGGCGGCGATGCTCGCGTGCATGGGCATGCCCTGCGCGACGGCGACGGTCGAGAAGAGCACGACGGACGCGTTGCCCGACGCCTTGAGGGCCGGCAACGCGGACTGCAACGCGGCGACGGCGCCGAAGAGGTACACCTGCAGGTCGCGCTGGAAATCTTCCGGCGTGAGGCGATGGAACGGCTTCAGCGAGATCGAGCCGGGGAAATACACGAAGCCGTCGAGTCGCTCGGGCCACGTCAGCGGTCCGGGCGCGGCGGCGTCGAACGGCTGCGCGACGACTCCGAGGTCGGCGAGCTTCTCGGGCGAGCGGCAGGCGGCGTGGATGACGTGCCCGTCGGCCTGGAGCTGCGCGACGGTCGCGCGGCCGATGCCGGAGGTGCCGCCGATGATCGCGAGGTGCTTGGACATGGCCGCAAGGTTGCGGGCCGGGCTTCCGGGTCAAACGACCCGCTTCTTTTCCGGGCGCGAAAAAGGCCGGAGGCGGACCTCCGGCCTGATGCGGGCGACCTTGCGGGCCGCTTACTTCTTCTTCGGGGCCGCAGGCTTGCGCGGGACCTTCTTGTCCTGGTTCGCCTTGAGCTCCTCCTCCGTGAACCTGGAGACGACGCCGGCGGCGGGGACTTCGGCCTTCGCGGTCCAGACGATCGCGTTGAGGACGAGGGTGCGCTGGCTGTCATTGGCCCAGCCGCGGTGATAATGGCCGCCGGTGAAGCCGAAGCCACGGCCGCCGTCCTTGCGGTCGACGGCCCAGGCGACGACCTGCGGCTTCTTCTCCTCGAGGACGAGCTTCTTGACGTCGGGGTTGCCGGCGTGCGGGCCTTCGCCGCGGTTCATGGTCTCGGCGGGGGCGACCGCGGACAGGAGCGGCGTGACGCCTTCCATGCCGTCACGGAAGCGCATGTTGAAGTACCACTCGTCATTGGAGCCGAACGGCTTCACGCCGCGGCTGGCGGGGTGATCCGGGATCACCGTGAAGTCGGCGGTCCAGTGGGGGTTCACCGACCAGTGCTGCTCGAAGTAACCGCCGAGCCAGTCCTTGAACTCGCGGGCGCCTTTGCCCGTGGAGGAGCGACCTGCGGGCGGCGGGCTCACGGGCTTGCCGTCGACGCTCAGCCAGCCGGCACGCTCGTAGGCGGGCTCGACGGCGTAGTGCAGGCAGACGAAACCGGTGCCGGCCGCCATCTTCTGGGCGAGCTGGTCGAGGTGCGGAAGGGCCGGGTGGCCGCCGCCGCCATCGGAGTAGATGACGATGGTGTCGGCCTTGGCGACGCGCTCGTCGGAGGGCCATTCGCCGTTGAGGGAGACGTCGACGCTCACGAGGTCGGCCGCGCCCTGCTTCAGGCCGGCGGCGAGGAGCTGGATGCCGGCGTTGTGCTCATGCTCGCCGGCGGAGTGGCTCGGACGGCCGGCGATGAGCAGGACGTTCTTCTTGTCCGCGGCCGAGACGAACGCGGCCGAGAGCAGGAGGAGGCTGAGGAAGGACTTCTTCATGGGGGTTATTTGATCTCCTTGAGGACGAGGTCCTTGAACTGGACCACCATGGGCGGGCCGGCGTGGAGCTGGAGGGCGAGCAGACCTTTCTTCGCGCCGACCGCGGTCTCATCGGTGACGTCGACGGTCTGGATGCCGTTGATGAAGTGCCGCAGGTGGCCGCCCTGGGCGACGACGCGGTATTCGTTCCAGGCCTCGGCCTTTATCTTGGCCTGGATCTCCTCGGTCTTGCCGAGGGAACCGGTGACCTCGATCTTCGGCTTCTTGGGGTCGGCGCCTTCCTTGATGACGACCTTCTCGCCGCGCTTGGCGAGGATGCCGCGGCCCTTCTCTTCATAGAGGATGCCGGAGTAGGTCTTGCCCGCCTCGAAGTCGCCCTGGTAGCCGGCGATCACGAAGCCCTTCGCGTCGACGAGCTTGCTGCGGTACTGGACGCCGGAGTTGCCGCCGACGATCTTGTACTGGAACGTGAGCTCGAAGTCGGCGACCTCGCCTTCCCACACGAGGAAGGTGTTGCCCTTGGTGGGCTTCTCCTTGGTCGTGCGGCCGGTGATGACGCCGTCTTCGACGGACCAGAAGTCCAGGCCTTTCCAGCCGGCGAGGTCCTTGCCGTTGAAGAGGGCCTTGTCCTCGGCGGAGACCGATGCGCAGAGCGCGGCGAGGGCGAGGAAGGAGGTGAGCAGCTTCATGAGGAAAGGCGGTGCGAGGCTTACTTCTTGCGGCCGAAGAAACGGTGCAGGTTCTTGAGGCCCTTGACGGCGATGTCGTCGCGGCGGGGCTCCATGGCGCGCCAGATGGCGGCGGCGCGGGCGATGACCTTGACGTCGGTGGTGAAGGATTCGATGACGACCTCCTGCTTGTAGCCGATCTTCTTGAGGGCGGCGACGATGGGCTTCCAGTCGAGGGAGTCGTTGCCCGGGGTGCCGCGGTCGGTGCCGCAGGCGTGGAAGTGGCCGAGGTGCTTGCCGGCCTTGAGGATGGCGGCGGCCTGGTTCTTCTCCTCGATGTTCATGTGGAACGTGTCGAGGTGCAGCTTAACGTTCGGGAGATTGACGGCCTTGACGAGGCGCAGGCCTTGGTCGCAGGTGTTGAGGAAGTCGGTCTCGAAGCGGTTCAGCGGCTCGATGTCGAGCTCGACGCCCTTCTTCCGGGCGTGCTTGCCGAGGACCTTGAGGTTCCTGACGACGAGCTTGAAGTGCTTCGCCTTGGTCTTGTCGTCATGGGCGCCGATGAGGCCGACGACGGAGTAGAGCGGGCCGATGAGGCGCGGGCAGCCCATCTCGGCGGCCTGGTCGATCAGGGCCATGATGTACTTGCGGCCGTTGGCCTGGTCCTTGGCGGAACCACGGAGGTCGCGCCCCGGGCCCATGGCGGCGCAGATCGAGCCGATGGCGATGCCGGCCTTGGCGGCGGCGGCCTTGAGGAACTTCGGGTCGACGTGCGAAGGGTCCTCGATCGGGATCTCGACGGAGTCGAAGCCCCAGTTCTTGAGCTTCTTGAAGAGATGCACGCTCTCGTTGGTGAACGGAGAGGCGTAAAGGAACGTATTGAGGCCGAAACGCATGTTGGTGTGGGTGATTAGGGGAGGTGCGGAGTCTCGGAGGGGGTCAGGGCGCGGTCAAGGCTGGGCGAAGGTGCGGGGGCTTTTAGGGGACCAGTTCGCCGATGACGAGCAGGCCGCCAGGGTGGAATTCGAGGGGCGCGAAGCGCTCGGGCTTATCGATCTTGTTCTTGTTCTTCGCCAGGACGGCGGCCTTGTCGATCGGGTCGGCCAGCAGTTCCAGCCGGACGCTATGGACGCCCTCGGGCAGGTCGCGGCCGACGACGAACGTGCTCAGACGGGCGTAGGTGCAGTAGGCGTCGATGCGTTGGACGACGGACGGCTGGCCGCCGTCGAGCGTGACGGCGACCTTGCCGCCGGCCGGCCCGACGACGTCGTAGACCGCGCAGTGCGTGCCCTTGAACCTGAATTCGAGGCTCTGGCCGGGCTTGGTCAGCCGAACCATCGCCGGCAGCCGCTTCGACCAGCCCTTGGCGTAGGCGTCGGTCGCCATGTCGGCGGGCGCGAGGCCGGGCGAGAGCTTGGCGGCGGTGATCGGGACGAGCGTCGCGCGCTCCCAGTTCGCCGGGTCGAGCGCGGGGCCGGCCACGTGCGCGGTCGGCCGGGCGTTCGCGAGGGCGAGGGCGGGCAACGAACGCACGATGGCCTGGGCGTAGAGGACGTGGCCGGTGGACTCATGCGGGTGGACGCCGTCCGCCGCGAAGACGAACCTGTCGGCCAGCGCGGCCTTTTCGGCCTCGGTCTTCGGGAGCTTCGCCTTCCAGAGCAGCTTGCCGGCCTTCGCGAGCCGGGCGACCTCCATGCCGAGCGTGATGCTCGGGATGCCGTAATGGTCGGCGACCTTCTCCATCGCGCTCGCGGAGCGCTGCAGCTTCCCTTCGAGCATCGGCGGCGAGAGCGCTTCGGTGAGCGTGTAGACAAAGCAGATGTCGGTCTTGGGGTTCGCCTTCCAGGTCTGGCGCACGATGCCCTCCATCGCGCGGATGACGCGTTGCGGGTCGGCGCCTCCGTCGTTCACGGCGAATTCGACGAAGAGGAGGTCCGGACTTTTGGATAGCACGTCCTGCTGCAAGCGGAAGACCCCCAGGTCCGAACCGGTGCCGCCGATCGCCGCGTTGATCTCCGAGAAGGCGGCCCGGGTGAAGGCCTGCCTGAAGTGAGCCAGCGTCCGCACGCGCCAGCCGTTCTGCGCGGTGATCGAACCGCCGAGGTAGGCGACCTTGATCTCGGCGTCCGTCGTCAGGGCCTTGCCGAAGAAATTCGGGAGTCCGCCGCGGGCGCGGACTTCCTGGGCTTCGACCAACGGGTATTCCTGATCGGCGGCGCGGGCGAGGACGGCGGCGCACAGCGCCACGGCGGAGATGAA
This sequence comes from Verrucomicrobiota bacterium, assembly GCA_046091055.1. Classification (GTDB taxonomy): domain Bacteria; phylum Verrucomicrobiota; class Verrucomicrobiia; order Opitutales; family UBA953; genus UBA953. The sequence continues at coordinate 5,779 of JBJTAX010000115.1, forward strand.
CAGTCGCATGGGGTATGGGATTAGACGATGGAGACGTCCGCAAGTTCCAGCCTATTGGCGGCCTGGGCCGGAAAATCGAAAGTCTGCCTTCCTTCCGGGGGCGAGACCCGTAAGTTCGAAGCATGGACAACGTCACGCACGCCGCCCTCGGCATCGCCGCCGGCATCGTCGTCCGCCGCCGCGGCGCCTCCCTGCCCGCCGCCGCCTTGGCCGGGGTGCTCGCCGGCGAAGGCCCCGACCTCGACGTCTTCATCCGTTCCGCCGGCGACCCGCTCGTCTCCTTCCGCTGGCACCGGCACTTCACCCACAGCTTCGCCTTCGCCCCCGTCTGGGCCGTGCTCGCGGCCCTGCTCTCGGCCTGGTTCTTCCGCCGCCGCCCGGACGTCCATTGGCGAGACTTGTTTCTGCCCGGCCTGGCAGGCGCCCTCTCGCACATCCTCTGCGACGCGTGCACGAGCTACGGCACGATGCTGCTCTGGCCTTTCGACTACGGACGCCACGCCTGGGACTGCCTGCCGATCCTCGACCTGGTCGCCACCCTGCCCGTCCTCGTCCTCGAAATCCTGGCGTGGAAGAGGGCCGCGCCGCGGCTGGCGGCCTACGGGCTCCTCTGGTTCACGTCGTATGCGCTCCTCGGCGTCTGGCAGCACGCGCGCGCCGAGACCGCCCTGCGCCAGTGGTTCGGGACGGAGCGCCCTGACCGCCGCATCGAACGGGTCGCGGTGAAACCGACCGCCCTCAATCTGGTCGTCTGGCGCTGCGTGTGGCTCGAAGCGGGCCGGTGGCATACGGCCGCCGTGCGCGTGATGCCCTTCGCGGCGCCGCAGGTGATCGTCGGCGAGACCCGCGCGGCGCTCACGACGCGGAGCCCAGGCCTGCCGGCGGCCGGCTCGCCCGGCGCCGCCTTCATCGCCGACTTCTCCCGTTTCACCCAAGGCTGGAACAGCTTCACGGCCGAAGGACGCGCGGTGCTCGTCGGGGACATCCGTTTCGGCATGCTGCCCACGAGCGCGCGCCCGCTCTGGTCCGTCCGCTGCGAGCCAGACGCGCCTACGACCGTCGTCATGGACCGTTCCCTCCGCGACGGCGACTGGGGCCGCTTCGGCCAGATGATCGCCGGCACGCATCCCGATTACGTCACCCTCCGATGAGACTCCTCGCCGCCCTCCTCCTCGGCGCGACCGCCGGCGCCGTCGAACCGACGCTCCGTCTCGTGCTCGACGAGCCTTTCGACGGCGACGCCCTCGACCCGAAGGTCTGGACGATCGAGACCGGCAAGCGCCGCGATTCGCTGAACTCGCCCAAGGCGGTCGACGTGAAGGACGGCGGGCTGAAGATCACGACCTGGACGGACGCCGACGGCACGACCTATTGCGGCTTCGTCACGACGCGGAAGAAATTCTCCCTCGTCCAAGGCAAGGTCGAGGCCCGCTGCCGCTTCTCCGTCCAGCCCGGCACGCAGATCGCATTCTGGTCGCAGTCGCCGACCTACGGAAAATCCGGCACGGTCGCCGACGCGGCGACCGACGGCGTCGAGATGGACATCCTCGAGACGACCGGCCTGAAGGAAGGCGGCTATCAGTCCGTGCTGCACTGGGGTCCGTACAAGCATGCGACGGAGAAGAAGAGCAGCTCGACGCAGCACCCGGCGCCCGTCGGCGGCGAGTGGCACGACTACGGCGTAGAATGGGATGACTCGGGCTACCGGTTCAGCTTCGACGGTAAGGTCGCCTGGACCGACGCGAAATGCCCCGGCTCCAAGGCGCCGCAGTTCCTCCTGCTCACGAGCGAGTCCAACATCAAAGGCTGGAACGGCGAACGCCCCAAGGAAGGCTACGGCCTGAAGTCAGCCTCGCAGAACACCTTCGAAGTCGATTGGGTGAAGGCCTGGCAACGTAGCCGCTGAACCCGCCCGCCATGCCCGCGCCCCGCCTCGCCCGACTCTCCAGCGCCGCCTTCACCCGCGGCGCGTTAGGCTGCCTGTGGCTCGTCGCCTGGTTGCCTTGGTCCTGGCAGCGCCTCCTCGCCGCCGCCTTCGGCGCGTTCGCTTTCCACATCGTGCGGATCCGTCGCCACGTGGTGCTCGTCAATCTCCGCGTCTGCTTCCCGGAACTGACGGAGTCCGCCCGCCGCACGTTGGCGCGCCGCCACTACCAGTCCCTCGCCCTCGGCATCCTGGAAGTCGCGCGTTGCTGGTGGCGCCGGCCCGCGGCCCTGCCCCCTTGCCGCGTCGAAGGCCTCGAGGCGCTGGAGAAGGCCCGGGCCACGGGCCACGGCGTGCTGCTGGTCTCCGGTCACTTCACGACGCTCGAGATCGCCGGTCGCATGCTCGCCCTGCGCACGCCGCTCTGCTGCCTATACCGCGACCCGAACAATCCGGTGCTGGCCGACCTGCTCCGCAAGCACCGCACGGCCTGGGCCAGCCGCGCCATCGAGATGCGCGACATGTCCGGCCTCATGCGCGCCCTCCGCGACGGCGAAGCGGTCTGGTACGCGCCCGACCAAGGCAAGCGGACCCCGCAGTCGGCGGTGCTCCCGTTCTTCGGCCGGCCCGCCATCACCAACCTTGCGACCTCGCGCCTCGCGAAGATGTCCGGCGCCGCGGTGTTCACCTTCTTCCCGCGCCGCGAGAAGGACGGCACCTACGTGCTCACGGTCAGCCCGGCGCTGGCCGACTTCCCCACCGCCGATCCGGAGGCCGATACGCTCCGCCTGACGGCGATGCTGGAAGACGCCGTCCGAACGGCCCCCGAGCAGTACCTCTGGGTCCACCGCCGCTTCAAGGGCTTCAACGGCAATCCCGTCAGCCCCTACTGAGCAAGCACGCGACGGAAGTGGCTGACCATGGCCGCCAGATGCGCTTCCTTGCCATAACGGGCGAGCGCGATCGACCGACCTGAACTCGCCTGCTGACGTCGGGAGGCTTCGTCCGATAATAGTCCGCTCATCGCGGCGGCCATGGCTCCGCAATCTCCCGCCGGCACGGCGACGCCGGCGACGCCGCCGATGACCTCCGCCAGGCCGCCGACCGCGAAAGCGACCACCGGGACTTCGCACGCCATGGCTTCGACGGCGGCGAGGCTGAACGGCTCCTGACGCGACGGCACGATCACCATCGAGGCCGTGGGAATCAGGCGAGGGATGTCCCGACGATAACCGAGCAAGCGGACACCGTCCATGGGCAGGCCGGCCGGAAGCTCCCCGGCGCCGACCAAGGCCAATAAGGCGTTGGGATGTTTCGCCCGAACCCGCGCGAAAGCCCGAACGGCCTGATCCTGGCCTTTACGATGACAGATCGCACCCACGGAGAGCAGCACCGGCGTGTCGGCCGAGACTTCGAGGAGCGAGCGGAGCAGGTCGGGCTCGCCGGCCATCGCCGGCCGGAATTCCTCGTCGTCGACGAAGTTCGGGACGGTGACGATCTCGGTCGTCCAATTCCACGGCACCATACGATGCCGACGGGCCACGTCCTCGGAGACGGCGATCAGCAGGTCATGGAAGCCGGTGTGGACCTGCGGATGGTTCGCATGCAGGTGCGCGATGCTCTTGATGCCGTGCCGTTGGCGGAGCAAGGCGCCGAAATTGCAGGAGCGCGTCAGATGGGAGTGCACCAGCGAGACGCCGCGCTCTCGGCACCAGGCCGCCACCCGGTCGCATTCGTCGAACGGCCAGCGCCTGAAGTCGGTGCGTAAAACCGGGATGTCGGCGGGCAGGTCGCGGCCCACCCACGCGTCTTCCTCGCACGCCAGCAGCACCTCGTAGCCGGCCTTATGGAGCAGCATCAGGCTGCGCCGGGCGAAGATGGACGCCCCGTTCGAACCGAGATTGGAAGACGCGACGAGGACGCGCATCGCCTCAGCGAAGTTCGAAACGGTAGGTCGCGACGGCCTCCGCCGCGACGGGCCGGCGGGCCCTCTCGGCCGGCGTGAAGGTGGAGGCGCGCGCCGCCGCCAAGGCGGCCTCGTCGAGGAGCCGATGCCCGGTGCTCGTGGCGAGTTCCGCCCGTTCG
>JBJTAX010000116.1:0-3256 GCA_046091055.1 Verrucomicrobiota bacterium
TCGCCAAGGGGCAGGGGGGTTCCCACAACCCACCTTTCAAACCGGTCCTCCCATGTCCTCCCTTATCGGCAACCTTCTCGTCGCGCAGAGCGGCGGCCCCACCCCCGTCATCAACGCCAGCCTCGCGGGGGTCAGTTCCGAGGCCCTCAAGCACGAGGACGAAATCCAGGAAATCTACGGCGGACTGCACGGCATCCAGGGCGTCCTCAACGAGGAGCTGGTGGACCTCGCGGCCCCGTCCCAGCAGACCCTCCGCGCGCTCCGCCACACCCCGGGCGCCGCTCTCGGCACCTGCCGTTACAAGGTGAAGAAGGCCGAGGATTTCGACCGTATCCTCCAGGTCTTCGAAGCCCACAACATCCGTTACTTCCACTACATCGGGGGCAACGACTCCCAGGACACCGCCGCCAAGATCGACGCCCTCGCCAAGGAGCGCGGCTATGAGCTCCGCGTCATCGGCGTGCCGAAGACCATCGACAACGACCTCCCGTTGACCGACCACTGCCCCGGCTTCGGCTCCGTCGCCAAGCATATCGGCGTGACCATCCGCGAGACCGCCCTCGACAACGCCGCCATGGGCCAGAACGACTTCGTCTCGATCCTCGAGGTCATGGGCCGCAACGCCGGCTGGCTGGCCGCCTCGTCCGTGCTCGCCCAGCGCCGCGACAAGACCGACGATAAGTCCGTCAAGAACACCCATTACACCTGCGCCGCGCCGCACGTCGTGCTGCTGCCCGAGGTCGCCTTCGACGCCGACGTCTTCATCCGCCGCGTCGAAGAAGTCCTGAAGTCCAACGGCCACTGCTTCGTGGTCGTCTCCGAAGGCGTCCAGGACGCCTCGGGCAACTACCTCGGCGCCGACACTTCGAGCACCGACGCTTTCGGCCACGCCGTCCTCGGCGGAGCCGGCGAGTACCTCCGCTCGCTCGTCGAAGCCCGCTTCGACGGCGTCAAGGCCCGCTCCTCCAAGCTCGGCATCACCCAACGCGCCGCCTCGCACAACGCCTCCAAGACCGATGTCGACGAGGCCGAGCTCTGCGGCGGCGCCGCCGTCAAGGCCGCCCTCGATGGCGAATCCGGCAAGATGGTCATCCTTACCCGCTCCGAAAAGGATACCTACGCCGTCCAGACCCTCCTGGCCCCCCTTGACCAGATCGCCAACGGCGTGAAGGCTTTCCCGGAGAAGTGGATCGGCGAGGACAAGATGTCCATTCACCCTGATTTCGTGCGTTATGCGCTCCCGCTTATCCAAGGAGAGATGCAAATACCGTATGATCAAGGGCTTCCGAAATATGCCCAGCTTTCGGCGATCGCCGTCCAGCGTCGCCTGGAGAAGTATATGACCGCCTGATTCGCCTCGTTTCCAGTCCAAGGGTAGAGCCCCCGGCCCCAAGGGGGCTCTTTGTTTTAAGTGTTTGCCACTGCGGGGTGTCGGCCTATTCTCAATAGTCCCCTTAGACCCCTCATGATTTCTTTCTTCAAGCTGTTAGGGATGGCAGCGATCGCGCTCCTCCCGCTCATGTCTTTCGGCGCCCTCCAGATGGGCAACGTGCAAGTCGGCAAGGTTTCCGGTAGCGTCAGCCTCATCGACGCCAAGTCGCAGCGCAAGCCCTTGGCCGCAGGGGCTCTTTTCCAAGAAGGTTCCCGCGTGGAGACCGGGACCGACTCGACGGCTGAGTTGGTCTTCTCCAATGGGGCCACGCTGTTGCTCACGCCGGGTACATTGCTCGAGTTGAAGACCTTCCGTCAGGTGCCTTCCGCCAGCATCGTCGACCCTTATCGCCAGATTCTAGCCGACCCGAGTCCCTCCGTCACCGAAGTCGAATTGTCGCGCGGCAAGGTCATCGGAGAGGTCCGCAAGCTTAATGCATTGTCCACTTTCACCGTCAAGACTCCGGTCGGGATGACGCGCATCCGCGGCACGGTCTTCACCGTAGCGTACGAGATCCTGGCCAACGGCCTCGGAAAGCATGTTTCCACCTGCTTGCGCGGTTCCATCGTTTCTTCCGTCTTCGACAAAGCCGGCCTTGTGACAATCAAGCCAGGCTGGACTTTCATGAGTGTGAACGTGCCCACGCTAGGAGTCTTTCAAAAACCCCTAATTCTGAACGACGAGCAGCAGACTTTCCTTTACATCACCCCCTCTGAGGAAATTACTTGGATCAGTTTGTTTATCAAAGAATTCTCGACCCTTGAAGAGGAAGTCTCCTGGACGATCGGCTTGATGGCGCCGGTGGCTCCCTTCCTTACGCAGGTCTTCCCGAACGATCTTGCCCGCCCTGTCCCGCCTTTCGCCTACGACATCACCAATGGCAACGTCCCCACGGATGAGACTCAGATCGCCAAGTTTTCGGCGCCGGAAGCCCCGATGAACCTGAGCAACGGAGGGGGTGGCACGACCTACGACGAAAGCCTCAAGAAGATCTTCGATAACGCCAACCGTTCGGTCGAGATGAAGCAGCTCAATCCGACTCCCACGGGCGGTTGAAAGCAGCCGGTCACCTCATCGTGAGGGCCCGGCGCATGCCGGGCCATTTTGTTGCTCCGGGATTTCCTCGCTCGCCATGAAGGAGGCCGCGGGCATCTTGGAGGCATGCCGATCGCGGGCAAATTCATCACGTTCGAAGGCGGGGAAGGGGCCGGCAAGTCGACGCAGCTCCGCCGCCTCGCCGAGCAGCTGGCCGCTTCGGGTTCGGTCGTGCGCGGCTTGCGCGAGCCGGGCGGCACCGTCTTCGGCGAACGCATGCGCGAGGTGCTCAAGCAGCCCGGCGCCGCCATCGCCCCCGCCGCCGAGGCGCTGCTTTTCGCGGCCTGCCGCGCGCAGCTCGTCGCGGAGGTCATCGCCCAGGCCCTCGCAGCGGGCGAGGTCGTGATCTGCGACCGTTTCATCGATTCCACCGTAGCCTACCAGTCCGGCGGCCGCGGTCTCGACCGCGTGCTCATCGAATCAGCCAACCGGCTCGCCTGCGGGGCCCTGCGGCCGGACCTCACGGTGCTGCTCGACCTGGATCCCGCCAAAGGACTGGGACGGGCCGCCGTCCGCGACCAAGGTCAGGCCGACCGCTTCGAGGTCCTCGGCGACGACTTCCATCGCCGCGTCCGCGACCTTTATCATCGGCTCGCGCGCGAGGAACCCGGCCGGTTCTTCGTCGTCGACGCTTCCCGCCCGCCCGACGCCGTCGCGGCGGATATCTGGCATGAGATCGCCCGCCGCTTCCGCTGACCTCGCGGACCTTCCGGTCCTCAAGGTCCTCGC
>JBJTAX010000117.1:0-2678 GCA_046091055.1 Verrucomicrobiota bacterium
TACTCATGAGGGAAGGAGAGAGGGGTCAGTCGCGGGCCGGACGGTCGAAGTCGTCCTGGAGGCGCACGACGTCGGTGAGGTCAGGCGTGGAGACTTCGATGAGCACGCTGTCTTCGAGGGCTTCGAAGCGGTGGATGGTGCGGGCCGGGATGTGGACGGACCGGCCGGGAAGCCACTGGCTCTGGTCGGCGGGCGTGACGAGCGCGGCCGAAGGCGTCGCGCCCGGGGCGATCGGCCGGAGCGTGAGGAGCACCTTGCCGGAAAGGAGATGCAGCGTCTCGGTCTTCCGCTCGTGATATTGCAGGCTGAGGCGGCGGCCCTTCCTCACTTCGAGCACCTTGCCGGCGTAGGCCGCCTGGCCGGCGAACCAGATCTCCCGCCCCCATGGCTTCTCCACGATCTTGGGAGGGTGCGAGGGTTCGGTCATGGCTTTGTTCTGTCCAAAATCGGTCCGCTAGCCAAGCAAATCCCCGAAGAAATCCGGCTGATCCATCGCGCCGACCAGCGGCCGCACCAGGTGTTCGGCGTCGACCGCGACGCGGTTGACGTCGGGCGAGACGCGATGGAGGGACAGCGTCCGGTCGGGGGCGGTGGCGGCGAGCGTCGCGAACTCGTCCGGCGTGAAGGCGCGCTCCGAAAGCCAGGCCTGACGGGCGGGGCCGGCGAGCACGACCGGCATGCGCGAGTGCACCTCGCCCGCCTCGCGGTTGGGGGCGACCGTCACGAGGCAGAGCGTCCGACGCGCCGTGCCGTCGGCGGCGGGACGCAGCGACCAAAGGCCGCCGACCGCGAGCGGACCGCCGTCGGCCGCGCGGAAATAATACGGCACCTTCAGCTTCCCCTCCGTCTTCCATTCGTAATAGCCGTCGAGCGGCACGACACACCGACGGAGGCGGGCGGTGTCGCGGAAAGTCGGGCGGTCGAAGATCCCCTCGACGCGGGCGTTGGCGTGGCCGGCCATCTCGTCGGCCGGCGCCCAAGCGGGCACGAAGCCCCACGGCAACGCCTCGGTGCGGAGCACGCCCTGCTCGCGTCGCACGCTGAGCAGCGGCGTGCCGGGCGAGATGTTATACCGGGGTCCGACGGTGGCCGGCGGGGCGCCCAGGCTCTTCACGATCTCGGCCCAGCGGGAGAACTGGGTGACACGGCCGCACATGTCCGGGATTCACCAGTGGGGCGGACGTTCGTCGGCGGGCGGAGCCTGGTCGCCGGCATCGGCGGACTGGGTCAGCTTCGCTTCGGCCCGGACGAGCCGGTCGGACAGCTTCGAGACCTCGCGGGAGAGCTCGAGGATGATGCGGTCCTGCTGTTCGACGTGTCGTTGCAAGAAAGTGAGGCGTTCCTCGAGGGCGCGCTGGTGTTCATCCATGCCGGTAAGATGAAGGGGGCGGGCGGCAGGGCAAGGCGCCATGATGATTCCGACAGGCGGAGGGCAGGTAACTAGGGGGTTTTGAGGATTGAACCAGCAGGCGAATCTAGTGTGATGACCTTATGTCCGAACCCTTGGACTCCCCCCCCATAGAAACCGAAGCGGAACCTTTGGCCCGCCCCAAGCGCACCATTTGGCAACGCCTCGGAGGCGAAGGGCTCGCACTGTCCGTCCTCTTGCACGTGTTCCTCGTGCTGATCGCGATCGTCTGGGTGGTCTCCACCGTGACCGACGGCGCCGGCAAGAAGGACCCGAACACCTTCGCCACGGGCGCCGGCGGCGGCGCGGGCGGCCCTAAGGCCAAGGAGTTCAAGACCCAGGCGGTGCCCAAGAACGTCAAGTCGCTGGCCAAGACGAATACGCGGATCACCAGCAAGAACGCCAACGCCTCGCTGGCGATCGCCAGCCTTCCGAGCCTCTCCAATCCCCTGCTCTCCGCCGGCGCGATCGGCGGGGGCGCCTCGAAGGGCTTCGGCGGCGGCTCCGGCGGCGGCATCGGCGCCGGCAAAGGCACCGGAGTCGGCGGCGGGCGCAACTTCGTCTCCGTTTTCGGCGTCCGCAGCATGGGCCTCGGCATCTCCGGCAACCTCTACGACATCAAGCAGGATCGCTCGGGCAAGCCGACGAGCGCGATGGGCGTGGACGTGTACCGCGACCCGGCCAACGACAAACCCATCAGCGCCTACCGGAAGGAAGTCAAAGAATTCCTGGTCGAGAACAATTTCAACCCCGCCGCGCTCAACGACCGGTACAAGTCTCCGCATACGCTCTACGCGCAGCAGATCTTCATCCCTCCCTGCCCCGCCACCGAAGCCCCCAAGGCCTACGGCGTCGAAGGGAAGGTCAAGCCGTCGCGCTGGATCGCGCACTACCGCGGCGTGGTCAAGGCGCCTCGTTCCGGACAGTTCCGCTTCGTCGGTTCGGGCGACGACTGGATGGTCGTGCGCTTCAACGGGCGCGTCGCCCTGGATTCCGGCTTTGAGAACGTGATCGTCAAGAATAACGTCTACCCGCAGTTCAAAGGACAGAAGTGCGACGAGACGCACCCCTCGACGCTCGGAAGGCCCATGCGCTGCGGGCCGTGGATCGAAATCACCGCGGGGCAGGGAGTGCCGATCGACATCGTACTCGGCGAAACTCCCGGTGGAGGGTTCTACGCGTTCCTCTGCATCGAGCCGCGGGGAACGAACGGCCAAGGCGAAGGCATGAAGCTGCTGCGATTCTCTTCCGGCGCATTGCCGACCCAGAT
>JBJTAX010000118.1:0-3848 GCA_046091055.1 Verrucomicrobiota bacterium
CTAGAGACCCTCGACGAGCCGGCACCGCGCGGCTACTTCGAAAACCCTTCGCGCGGACGTTCCCATGCCGCCGGCGCGTCCGTGCGCCAGTGGCGCGGACGAGGCGAACATCGCTTCGCGGATGCCGACGCCTGGCTCAAGGACGTAGACGCCAACCTGACTTGCGTCGGCGGCCGGCCACGTGTCATCGCCACCTTTCCCTTCTATCCTGGCACCGAGCAGGAAGGCGCCGAAGCCCGCATGTTCCTGCCGGGCTGGCAGGTCGTCAGCGAGGACGGGGTGACCATGGCGACGCTCGTCGAACCCGCCGGACCGGGCTGCGCCGCCCGTCTCGCGGTCCGGGCCGACGGCTTCCGACGTTTCAGTTACCGCTCCACGCCTCCTTCGCCTCGCGCTCCGGTCCCTACGGTCCTGTCCGAAGTCGGCGGCGCCTGGTTCCCGTCGGCGGTGCTCCGGGCCACCGAACTCATCCGGGAGGGCTCCTTCGAGAAGATCGTGCTTTCACGCGCCTTCGATTGGCGCCGCAACGAACCCTTCAGCGCATACGCGACCCTGCACCGCCTCCGCCGCGGAAACCCGCAGTGCCACACCTTCCTCGTCGATGAGGACGAAGGCTGCCTCGTCGGAGCCACGCCGGAGACCCTTCTGTCCCTCTTCGACGGCGCCGTCCGTTCCGAATCAGTGGCCGGGACGACCCGACGCGGCGATTCCGCGTCCGAAGACGCTTCCCTCGCCGAGGCCCTGCTGACGAGCGACAAGGACCGACGCGAGCATACCGCGGTCACCGCCTCCATCCTGCGGCGGCTGCGCATGGTCGGCGTGCTCGCCGCGACCTCTCGCAATGCCGAGCTCCTCCGCCTAGGCAACGTCATGCACCTCCGCACGCCCATCGAAGGCACCATGCCGGCGGACCGACGCTTCCTGGAGGTGGCCGGCGAACTCCACCCGACCCCGGCCGTCGGCGGCAAGCCGCGCGCGCTGGCCCTGCCCTTCATCCCCGGCTTCGAACCTCACCAGCGCGGCCTGTACACGGGCGCCGTCGGCTGGGTGCGCTCGGACGGACAGTCGGGCAAGCTTTTCGTCGCGCTCCGTTGCGCCCGGCTGAAAGGCTCCTCGGCTCGCGCCTTCGCCGGCGCCGGCATCGTCGCCGGTTCCGATCCGGGCGCCGAAGCCACCGAGACCGAGATGAAGCTGCGCACGATCCTCGAAGCGCTGATCTGAGGATGAAGATCGTCCTGCAACGCGTCCGGAACGCCGCCGTGAGCGTCGATGGCGTCGTCAGCGGTTCCATCGGGCTCGGCTATCTGCTGCTCGTCGGCATCGCCACGGGCGACGACGAGGCGACCGTGCGCCGTCTGGCCGCGACCGTCGCCAAGGCCCGCCTAATGCCTGACAGCCAAGGCAAGATGGGCGTCAACCTGCGTGACACCGGAGGAGAAGCCCTCGCGGTCAGCCAGTTCACCCTGCTGGCGGATTTCTCCAAAGGCAACCGCCCGTCGTTCAACTCCGCCGCCCGCCCCGAAGCCGCGCGGCCCTTGTTCGACCTCTTCGTCGCCGAGCTTTCGAAGCACCTCGGGCGCACGGTGCCGACCGGCGTCTTCGGGGCCGACATGCACGTCGAACTCGTCAATTACGGGCCCGTGACGGTCATCCTGGAGTAGTTTAGGCTTAACCTCAGGGCGGCTTCGTCCTACCCGTCCCTTCCTCCATGCTTTCCGTCCGCATCATCCCTTGTCTCGACGTCCATGGCGGCCGCGTGGTCAAAGGCATCAAGTTCGAGGAGCTGCGCGACGCCGGAGACCCTGTCGCGGTCGCCGCGGCTTACGAGAAGCAAGGCGCCGACGAGCTGGTCTTCCTCGACATCACCGCCTCCAGCGACAACAGGCGCACCATGGTCGACGTCGTCGAGCGTACCGCCGACCAGGTCTTCATGCCGCTCACCGTCGGCGGAGGACTCCGCTCCGTCGAGGACATCCGGACGATGCTCAACGCCGGCGCCGACAAGGTCTAGCTCAACACCTCGGCGATCAAAGACCCGTCCTTGGTCAAGGAAGCCGCCCGCAAGTTCGGCAGCCAGTGCATCGTCGTGGCGATCGACGCCAAGAACGTCGGTCCCGGCAGGTGGGAGGTCTACACGCATGGCGGCCGCAATCCGACCGGCCTCGACGCCTTGGATTGGGCGCGTCAGGCACATGCGCTCGGCGCCGGCGAGATCCTCCTGACGAGCATGGACCGCGATGGCACGGCCGCCGGTTACGACATCCCCCTGAACCTCGCCGTCTCCTCCGCGGTGGAGGTCCCCGTGATCGCCTCGGGCGGCGCCGGCACCTTGGATCACCTCGCCGCCGTCCTAAAGCACGGCGGAGCCAGCGCGGTGCTCGCGGCCAGCATCTTCCATTTCGGGACTTTCACCGTGAAACAGGCGAAGGAACACCTCCGCGCGGCCGGATTGCCGGTACGGCTTTAAACGGCCGCCGGGGGGGCCGCCTTCGGCATGACGAGGACCTTGTCGAGGCGATGGCCATCCATGTCGACGACCTCGAAGACATGTCCGAGCGCCTCGACGCGGTCACCCGTGGACGGAATCCGGCCAAGGGTGCGCATGATGAAGCCGGAAATCGCCGTGAAGCGGCCCGTCCCTTCACCGGGAAACCTCCCGATTATGCCGGTGGCCTCGCGGAAATCGTCCAATGACACCACCGCGTCGACCAGCCAGCTGCCGTCTTCGCGCCGGCGGATCGGCTTGGGCTGGGCCACGGGCGAACCTTCGTTGGGGAGTTCGCCGACGACCGATTCGAGCACGTCGTTGAGCGAGACCACGCCGCGTACCCGGCCGAATTCATCCGTGACAAGGGCGATGTGGATCTTGTCCTTGCGGAATTTCTCGAGGAGCTGGGTCCCTGCGCACTGCGGCGGCACCGTGGGCGGTTCGGTGAGCAGGTCCTTGATCGAGGCCGTGCCGACGAGCGCAAGGTTGGCCCAGAGACGCTTCACCGAGACCACTCCGAGCGGACGATCCGGGGAGCCGCGGTAGACCGGGAACCAGGTGTGCCCGGAAGCCACCACCTTGCGCCAGTTTACCTCATCGGAGTCATCCAGGCTCAGCCAGACGACGCGGTTGCTGGGCGTCATCAGCCTTTCGGCCGTGACCAGATCGAGCGAGAGCGCCCCGTGCACCATGCGATGCTCGGCGGCATGCAGGACGCCGGAGGCCATGCCCTGGTCCACCATCATCCGAAGTTCGTCCTCCGACATCGTGTCCTCGGGCTGGCGTCGGCGTCCGAGCAGGCGCATGACGAGGTCGGCGCAGAGGCTCAGCGCGCCGACGAGCGGCGAAGCAAGGGTGGCGATCAGCGCCATCGGGCGGGCGAGGACGACGGCCAGCCCCTCCGGGTTCGAGAGCCCCAGCTTCTTGGGCACGATCTCAGCGCAGATGATGGTCAGGGATCCGATGACGAAGGACACCCCGGTCCGCGAGACGCCGTCGGCGTTGTCATGCAGCCAGCGCCAGTCGCTGGCCTCGAGGCAAGGCCTCAGCTCGGCGGCGAGCGGGGCACCCCCGAAGGTCGCCGCGATGATGCTGCCGAAGGTGAGCCCGACCTGCACGGTCGATAGGAAGCGCGACGGGTTGGCCAGGAGCTCAAGCGCCTTGCGGGCGCCGGCGTCGCCGTCCTCGGCCAGCTTGGCGAGACGGCGCCGGTTGGAAGAGACCAGGGCCATCTCCGAGAGCTCGAACAGACCGATGGTCAGCCAGCAGGCCAATATGACGAACAATTCCACCCGACCGACCTAAGAGAACCCGCCGGACAGTCAAATCCGCTTGTTGCCGGGGCGGTCCCACCTAGGTG
>JBJTAX010000119.1:0-7345 GCA_046091055.1 Verrucomicrobiota bacterium
GTTGGAGGTCATGATGAAGAGCGCGTTGCGGCAATCCACCGTGCGGCCCTGCGAATCGGTCAGGCGACCGTCGTCCAGGACCTGGAGCAGGATGTTGAAGACCTCGGGGTGCGCCTTCTCGACCTCGTCCAAAAGGACGACGGCGTAAGGGTGACGACGGAGGGCCTCGGTGAGCTGGCCGCCTTCCTCGTGCCCGACATAGCCGGGAGGCGCGCCGACGAGGCGGGAGACGGCGTGCTTCTCCATGTATTCCGACATGTCGAGGCGGATCATCGACTTCTCGCTGTCGAAGAGTTCGGCGGCGAGCGCCTTGGCGAGCTCGGTCTTGCCGACGCCGGTGGGGCCGAGAAAGAGGAACGAGCCGACGGGTCGGCGCGGATCCTGCACGCCGGCGCGCGAACGCTGGACGGCTTCGGCGACGACGCGCACGGCGTCGTCCTGGCCGACGACGCGGGCCTTCAGGTTGTCAGGCAGACGTAGGATCTTCCGGCGCTCGCCTTCGAGCAGCTTGCTCACGGGTACGCCGGTCCAGCGGGCGACGACCTCGGCGACCTCTTCGGGCGTGACGGTCTCGCGGAAGAGGCCAGTGGCCGACTTCGCGGAGCCCTCGAGCTTGGCGACCTCCTTCTCCAGTTCGGGGATGGCGCCGTAACGGAGCTTGGCGACTTCCTCCAGCTTGCCGGCGCGTTCGGCCTTGGCCATCGCGGCCTTGGCATCCTCGAGCTGCGAGCGCACGGAGCGGACCTTGGTCACGGCCTCCTTGTCGGCGACCCAGCGGGCGCGGAAAGCGGTCTGCTCCTCGCGGGCGGCGCCGAGTTCCTGGCGGAGCACGCCGAGCCGGGCCTTGGAGGCTTCGTCCTTCTCGTTCTTCAGGGCCGATTCCTCGACCTCGAGCTGCAGCACGCGGCGGTTCAGGGCGTCGAGCTCCTGGGGCACGCTGTCGATCTCGGTGCGGATCTGCGCGCAGGCCTCGTCGATGAGGTCGATGGCCTTGTCCGGCAGGAAGCGCGCGGTGATGTAGCGGTCGGAAAGCGTGGCGGCCTCGACGAGCGCGGCGTCCTCGATACGCACGCCGTGGTGGACCTCGAAGCGCTCCTTGAGGCCGCGCAGGATCGAGACCGTGTCGGGCACGCTGGGCGGATCGACCAGCACCTGCTGGAAACGCCGTTCGAGCGCGGGATCCTTCTCCACGTGCTCGCGGAACTCCTTGAGCGTCGTGGCGCCGATGCAGTGCAGCTCACCACGAGCCAGCATGGGCTTGAGGAGGTTGGCGGCGTCCATCGCGCCGTCGGCCTTGCCGGCCCCGACGAGGGTGTGCATCTCGTCGATGAAGAGCAGGACGCCGCCGGCGGCGGACTTGACCTCGCTGAGCACGGCCTTGAGGCGTTCCTCGAACTCGCCGCGGTACTTCGCGCCGGCGACGAGCGATCCCATGTCCAGGGAGAACACGGTCTTGTCGCGGAGGCCTTCCGGGACGTCGCCGTTGACGATGCGCTGGGCGAGGCCCTCGACCACGGCGGTCTTGCCGACGCCAGGCTCGCCGATGAGCACGGGGTTGTTCTTGGTGCGGCGGGAAAGGATGCGGATGACGCGGCGGATCTCCTCGTCGCGGCCGATGACGGGGTCCATCTTGCCCGTGCGGGCGCGGGCCGTGAGATCCTGGCCGTACTTGGCGAGGGCCTCGTAGGTAGCCTCCGGATTGGCCGAGGTCACGCGTTGGGAACCGCGCACGGCCTGGAGCGCGGCGAGGATCGCCTTACGCTCGAACCCGGCCGCGGCGAAAGCCGGACGGAGCGAGGGCGACTCGGCGAGCGCGAGCAGCAAGTGCTCGGCGGACACGAAGTCGTCCTTCATCGCCTCGGCTTCGTCCTGGGCCTTGAGCAGGAGCGCGTGGGTCTCGGAAGAAATCCCTGGCTGGCCCGCGGCTTGCGCGAGTTTCGGCAGGCGGGCGAGCTGGCCGGAGACGGCGGTGGCGAGGGCGGCCTCGTCCTTGCCCGCGCGACGCAGAAGCGAGGAGGTCACGCCGACCTCCTGCGTGAGCAGGCCGTGAAGGAGGTGCGCGGGTTCGAGCGCCGGGTTGCGACGCTGCATCGCCTCGCTCTGCGCCTGCTGGAGGGCTTCGGAGGTCTTTTCGGTCAGGTTGCCGTAAGGAGTGGACATGCCAACGGACATGCACCGTCCGTTCCAAATCGGCGGCGCGACTAAAAGGCCGAAAAGGGGCCGTACCGAGGATCCGGAGGGACAGCCGAGCGACAATGCGTCCCCAGGGGCGACGAGTTGTCGCTCCGTCCGTCAACCGAGAAAAGACCTCGGCGGACGGACTCCCTTGTTGCCCAAAGCACGGAGCCGAAGGTAGAAAACCACCATGACGCACGAAGCGGAGCTGGCGACCCTGGAGCGCCTCCTTGACGACCCCTCCCCGGTCGTCCGCCAAGCCGTGCTCACCAGGCTGAAGGCCGCCGGTCCGCCGGGCGTGCTCTGGCTTGAAAGCCTGACGAGGGACGAAGCCTTGGCCGCGCACGCAAGGGCCCTGCTCGCCGACCTGCGCACGCCGGAGGCCGCCGCCCATGCGTTCCTGGCGCTCGCCAGGGATGCGCGGTGCGACCTCGAGGAGGCCTGCCTGCTGCTTGAGCGCGCCACGGAGCCGACGCTGGCCGACGACGCCTATTCCGCCGAACTCGACCGCCTGGCCGAACGCACCCGGGAGCTCATCGCCGAGCCGCTCGACGTCCGCGGCAAATGCCGCCTGCTCTGCCGCGTGATCTTCGGCGAAGAAGGCTATCGCGGCGCCCAGGAGAGCTTCGCCGTCCCAGAGTCCTCCCTGCTCTCCCAGGTCATACGTTCCCGCCTCGGCATCCCGATCTCGCTCTGCCTGATCTTCCTGCTCGTCGCCCGGCGGCTCGGGCTGCCCGTCGAACCCGTCGGCCTGCCCGGCCGCTTCATGGTCGGCGTCTTCCGCGGCCGCGAGCCGCTGTACATCGACTGCTACGAAGGCGGCGCTTTCCGGACCCGAGCGGAAGTCCAGCTCCTGCTGCTGGAGAACCACCTGCCGGCCGACGAGGCTTTCCTGCTTCCCGTCACCGCCCGCCAGACGCTCGCCCGGTGCTGCCGCAACCTCGTCTCGCAGTTCGAAGCGCAGGGCGACGACCGCAGCAGCCGCCTCTTCCTCACCTTCGTCCACGCCCTGGAACAGACCGATGAGCGCGCCTGACACCCTCACGCTGGCCGACCTGCGGACGGCCGCCTTCGCGCCCGGCCAGCTCGGCGTGCTCGGCGATCCCATCGCGCATTCGCTCAGTCCCGCGATGCACGGCGCCGCCTTGGCGCAGCTGGCCCCCGCGCACCCGCGCCTCGCCGGCGTGCGCTATCACCGCCTGCACATCGTGGCCGAGGAGCTGCCCGCCGCCTTGGCGATCCTGCACGACAAGGGCTTCGCCGGCGTGAATCTCACCGTCCCGCACAAGATCCGGGCGCTCACGCTCGTCGAGACGCTCTCGCCCGAGGCCGGCCGCGCCGAATCGGTGAACACGCTCGTGCGCACGCCGACCGGCTGGGCCGGCCACACCACGGACGGCCAAGGCTTCCTCGAAGCGCTGCGCGAACGCACCGGCGGCACGACCCGGGGACGGCCGGTGATCCTGCTCGGTTCCGGTGGCGCCGCCCGGGCCGTCGCCGCCGCCTGCCTCGACGACGGCTGCGCTTCGCTCAGCCTGCATAACCGCGACGCCGCCAAGGCGGCCGACCTGGCCGCCACGCTTTCCGACCCGCGCATGCGCGCCGCGGCGCTCGCTGAGATCAAGGCCTCGCCTGACGCGGTGGTCGTCAACTGCACGACGCTCGGCCTCAAGCCGACGGACGCCTCGCCGTTTCCGGCCGGGCTCCTCGCCGCCGGCCAGTTCGTCTTCGACACGACCTACGGCGCCGAACCCTCGCGCCTGCTCCGGGACGCCCGCGATCGCGGCGTGGCCGGCTGTGACGGCCGCCCGATGCTGCGCTGGCAGGGAGCGCTCGCCTAGCGGCTCTGGAACGGCATGCTGCCCCCCGACGCCCCGATGCGCGCCGCGCTCGGCGAATCCGCCCCCCGCCCATGACGCTCGCCGACCTCCGGAACTTCGCCCAATTGCACCCCGGCTTCGCCGCGCTCACCGCCGGCGCCTTCGGCGCCTGCGTCGGCAGCTTCCTCACCGTCTGCATCCATCGCCTGCCCAAGGGCGAATCGATCGTGACCCCGGGCTCACGCTGCGCCTGCGGTCAGCCGATCCCGTTCTGGCATAACATCCCGCTCTTCGGCTGGCTCACGCTGCGCGGCCGCGCCAAGTGCTGCGGGGCGGCCATCTCCGTCCGCTATCCGCTCGTCGAGCTGATCACCGCCCTGCTCTTCGTCGCCGCGTGGACCCTCCTGCCGCCGGCCAAGGCCGCCGTCGCCTGCGTCTACCTTCCGCTGCTGGTGATCCTCGCTGGCTGCGACCTCGACGACATGATGGTCCCCGACGCGCCGAACTTCGCCTTGGTCGGCACCGGCCTGATCGCGGCCATGCTCGTCCCTTCGCTGCACGGCGAGACCGCCCATGCGATCGAAGCCGTGAACCGTTTCCGGGCGCTGATGGACGCCCTCCTAGGCATCGCCGCCGGGACCGCCTTGGTCTGGTGGATCCGGACGATCGGCTCCGTCCTCGCCGGCCGGGAGGCCATGGGGGAGGCGGACATCATCCTTTGCGCCGGCGTCGGAGCCTTCTGCGGCTGGCAAGGCGCGATGTTCTGCCTCTTCGGCGGTTCGGTCGTCGGCGTGATCACGGCCATGCCCGGACTGGTCCAAGCCAAACTCAAAGGCGAGGAGTACGCCGGGGTGGTGCCGTTCGTCCCCAGCATGGCGGTCGCCGGGGCGATCTGGTTCTTCCGCGGGCCGGAATTGGTGTTTTTATGGAGAAATTGGGCTTCGTCGTGAATGATTATGACTTGTCAGCCTCCCAGCCCCGTCCAATCATCGAAATCCACCCCATTATGAAGCAGCTCGCCCTTGCTACCTTGATCGCTTCCGCCGCCTTGGTCGGTTGCACGAACTACGACACCCCTCATCACGGTCGTAATGTCTCCCTGGAACCCAGGCACAACTTCCTCGGCTTGGTGAAAGTGGAAGCAGGTTCCTACGCCCCTGCCGACAAGGCCACCATCGGCATGAACATGAGGGAGATGTACGGCCATCGACTCACCTCGGGCGACCGCGTCACGCTCTTCTGGGGCGCGGTGACCCTGACCGACTACTAAGTCGTCAACTAGCCCTTGCAGAAGCCCCGGTTTCGGGGCTTCTTCGTTTGCAGGCCATGAACGTCCCCGGAAGCAATGTCGCCCGTCATCTGCGGATCGCGGCCACCGAGCGTCCGGATCACCCGGCCACGAAATCACCGCTGGCCGTGCGTGCGTCGGGAGAGGTCTGCCACGAAGTCCGTACCTTCCGCGAACTCGACCAGGAGAGCGACGCGGCGGCCGGCGCCTTCGCGGACGCCGGCATCACGGCAGGCACGCGGACGCTTCTGGCGGTGCGCCCCGGCCACGACCTGATCGTGGGGATGTTCGCCTTGCTCAAGCTCGGCGCCGTCCCGGTCGCGATCGACCCTGGCATGGGCTGGTCGGCCTTCCTGGACTGCGTCCGCCGGTCCCGTCCAACCGCGCTCGTCGGCGTCCGCACAGCCACCCTGCTCAGCCGCCTGCCGTTCGCGGCCTTCCGCATGCTCCGCGTCCGCGTGACCGTCGGCGGCTCCGCCTGGCGCCGGGCCCTCGCCACGACCCTGGCGGCACCTCGTCCGCTGGCCACGGTCGGCCCCGACACGCCCGCCGCGATCCTGTTCACGTCGGGTTCGACCGGCGCGCCCAAAGGAGTCTGCTATACGCACGGGATGTTCGACGCGCAGATCGAACTGGTGCGCGCCACCTACGACATCCGGCCCGGCGAGACGGACATGGCGATGCTGCCGCTGTTCGCGCTCTTCAACCCGGCCCTCGGCACCACGACGGTCACGCCGCTCCTCGATCCGTCGAGGCCGCTCGCCGCCGACCCCGCCCCGCTCGTGGCGGCGCTGATCGCGGAGAAAGTCACCTGCTCCTTCGGCTCGCCCGCCATCTGGGGCAAGGTCGCCGACCATTGCGAAGCACACGGCCTGAAGCTGCCCGACCTGCGCCGCCTGCTCATCGCCGGCGCGCCGGTCTCGGGCGAACTTGTCGCCAAGTTGCGTGTCATCGCGCCGCACTGCGAGACCCACACGCCTTACGGCGCGACGGAATGCCTGCCCGCCACGACCATCGCGGCCGCCGAACTCCTGGGCGAAGCCCGTCAGCGCGCCCTCCGCGGACTCGGCACCTGCGTCGGCCGGCCGGTCAGCGGCGTCGAGATCCGCGTGATCCGCGAGACGGACGGCCCGATCGCCACGTTGGCGGCAGCGACCCCCTGCGCCCCGGGCGAGATCGGCGAGATCATCGCGACAGGCCCGAGCGTGACCCGCGAATACGACGGCCTGCCCGAAGCCACCCGCGCGGCGAAGATCGCCGACGGCGCCCGCGTCTGGCACCGCATGGGCGACCTGGGTTCGCTCGACGCGGAGAGCCGGCTTTCCTTCTTGGGACGACGCGTGGAAAAGGTGCGCACCGCCGCCGGCGACCTGCCTACGGAATCCCTCGAGCCGGCGTTCCGCCAGCACCCACAGGTCTTCCGTTGCGCGCTGATCGGCCTCGGCGAAGCACCCCAGCAGATTCCTGCACTGGTGGTCGAACCGCGCGCCGGTCATTTCCCCGAGGATGGAATCGCCCGCGAACGCTTCATCGCCGAACTGCGTGAGACCGCGAGGACCTGCCCGCTGGCCGACCGCGTGCGGCACATCGTCTTCCAGCGCGCCCTGCCCGTCGACGTCCGACATAACGCCAAGATCCACCGTCTCCAGCTGGCCAAGGAATGGACCCGGCGACTCGCCCGATGAACACCCCTCTCATCCTTGTCACCGGCGGCGGCGGCTTCCTCGGCCAGGCGGTCGTGCGACGCTGCCTCGCCCGCGGCTACCGCGTCCGCATCCTCGGCCGCACGCCGCTCACCGGCGAACTCGCCAGCTTGGTCGAATTCATCCGCGGCGACCTCGGCGATGGCCTTCGTCTCGGCATAGGCGCAGAGCCAGTTGTCGCCGTAAGGCAGCGATTCGTCGGCGCCGCGGAAGGCTTCGCCGTTGAAGACGACGCTCGGGGTGCTCGTGTGGAGGAGGGCGCGCTGACGGGCTTCGCCCAGGAGTTCGGCGGCCGCGATGGTCGTGGCGGGCAGGCATTCCGTCGCGCCGTAAGGCGTGTGGGTCTCGCAGTGCGGCGC
>JBJTAX010000120.1:0-3907 GCA_046091055.1 Verrucomicrobiota bacterium
CCTTCCCCTAGGCGCACGCCCTGGGGACGAAGACCCGCCTCGCCCAGGACGCCGCCAAGAACGCCGAAACGCCGGCCCCCCTCACATGGGAGCCGAAGGACTACGGCCGCTTCCTGTCCGCCTCGATCGACAACACCCAAGGCAAGAGTCCCTTCGACCAGAAGGGCTGCGCCGCGAACAAGGCCGTCCTCGTCAACCTCGGCAACCGCGAAGCCGGTTTCGCCTTCGACACCGACACGCTTCGCGCCGCCGGCGCTTGGACGGGCGGCTGGATGCAGACCAAGGGCGTCGCCTTCGACGGTAAGCACGGCCCCAACCCCGGACCGGCCGTCGGCGCCAAGGTCTTCTTCGAGACGAACCCCGGCCCCGGCTGGAGTTTCAACGGCAGCTTCAACGAGAACCGCGCACTGCCCAAGGGACCCGAAGGCGTGATGTCTAAGATCCCGCTCGGCCCGCTCCCGCGCGAGCACGCCAAGTATCAGGGCCTCTACCTGCACGGCGACCGCGTCGTCTTCGCCTACTCCGTCGGCGGCGCCGAAGTGCTCGAATCCGCCGAGATGGAAAAAGTCGGCGACGTCTTCGTCCTCTCTCGCTCCTTCACCGTCGTGAAGGGCGAGCTCGACGCCTCCGTCCGCCTGCTCGACCTGCCGTATGGCGGCAAGGTCGATCTCGCCGACGGCGCCAACGCGATCGTCCGCATGGAGATCCCGCTCCCGGCTGAACAGCCCGGCAAGAAAGCCGACCCGAAGGCCAAGGCCAAGACCACCAAGGCCGCCAAGAACGCGCCGGCCATCGTGAAGCCCGCCGACGAACTCACCACCGTGACCGTCAACGGCCTGCCCAACGGCTCGATCCTGAGCAACAAGGGAAACTTCCTCTCCCTCAAGCTCGCGAAGGTCGCCGCCGGCGCTTCCTTCAAGGTCTCCTTCGCCCACGGCGCGATCAACGCCGGCGACGTGCTCCGCAAGGTGACCTCACGGGTCGCCCCCGCCACCGACCTCCGGGCCTTCACCAAGGCCGGCCCCGCCCACTGGACGCAGGAAGTCGTCACCGAAGGCATGCTCGGCGACGTCGACCAGGCCAAGCAGGCCGAAGCCCTCAAGGCCCGCATCGAGGCCGAACAGGACGCCGCGCAGAAGCAGTCGCTCAAGGACCAGCTGGCCGAACTGCAGGCCTCGCCCTACCTCGTCGACACCGTCACCGTCCCCGCCGAGAACCCCTACAACTCCTGGATCCGCGTCGGCGCGATCGACTTCTTCCAGGACGGCCGCATCGCCTTCTCCACCTGGAGCGGCGACGTCTGGATCGGCAAGTTCGCCGACGACAAGCTCAGCAAGATCACCTGGCGCCGCTACGCCACCGGGATCTTCCACGGCCTCGGCCTGAAGATCGTCAACGAGCAGATCTACGTCCTCGGCCGAGACCAGATCACGCTCCTGCATGACTTCAACAAGGACGGCGAAGCCGACTTCTACCAGAACTTCAACAACGACGTCCAGGTCACCTCGAACTTCCACGAGTTCATGTTCGACCTGCAGACCGACGCGCAGGGCAACTTCTACTTCCTCAAGGGCGGACCCGTGAACCCGGGAGGCCGCGGCTGGGGCCCCCTCAGCGACCACCATGGTTGCATCTTCAAGGTATCGCCCGACGGCCAGAAGTTCGAAGTCTACGCCACCGGCATCCGCGCCCCCAACGGCATGGGCGTCGGACCCAACGGCGAAATCTCCAGCGGCGACAACCAGGGCACCTGGGTCCCGGTCGACTACATCCACTTCTCCAAGCCCGGCGAATTCATCGAGGTCCCGGACCTCGCGCACCGCACCCCGGCGCCGACGAAATACAGCCCGCACCTCTGCTGGGTCCCGTATGACGTCGACAACTCCAACGGCGGACAGATCTGGGTGCCCGCCAACAAGGGCAAGTGGGGTCCCTTCGAAGGCCGCATGCTCTACCTCTCCTACGGCAAGTCCTCGCTCTTCGCGGTCCTCCAGGAACGCGTCGGCGACGTCGCCCAGGGCGGCGTGGTGAAGTTCCCGCTCAAGTTCGCCACCGGCCTGATGCGCTCGCGCTTCAACCCGGTCGACGGCCAGCTCTACGTCGCCGGCCTCAAGGGTTGGCAGACCAACGGCGTGAAGGACGGCGCCATCCAACGCGTCCGCTACACCGGCAAGTCCGTCACGATGCCTGAGTCGCTGCACGTCTCCAAGCAGGGCATCACCGTCCGCTTCACCGGCGCGCTCGAAAAGAAGTCCGCGTCCGACGCCCAGAACTGGTCCCTCGAGCAGTACAACTACCTCTACTCCGGCGCCTACGGCTCCGACACGTACAAGGTCAGCAAGCCCGAGGAGAAAGGTTCGGACCAGGTCCCGGTGAAGTCCGTCAAGCTCGCCGACGACGGCAAGTCCGTCTTCCTCGAAGTCGAAGGCCTCGTGCCGGTGATGCAGATGCGCATCAAGATGAACGTGAAGGCCGTCGACGGCTCGCGCGTCCCGGACGACATCGCGCACACGATCAACGTGGTGCCGGAGAAGGAAGGCGAAGACTACCGCTCGTTCGCCAAGTAAGCTGAGGCGAATTCCTCATCGACGAAGGCCCGGTTCACGCCGGGACTTCTTGTTGGGGGCTTGCCTGTCGGCCGGATTGCCTCCCAATGGAAGCGTTCCGCCGCCATGCGTCTCCGCCGTCTCTTCTGCCTGCTCGCCGTGACCCTCGCGGCCGCCCTCTCCGCCCAGGACCTGCCGGGGATCAAGGTGACGTTCACCGCCGCCGGCCAGACCGACGTCCGCACGGACCGTCTGCTCGCGCTCTACGTGCCCGCCGGTCAGGCGCCGACGCCGTTCCTCCCCGCGGGACCTTTCACGGTGAAGTGGGAAGGCGACCTGCAGTCGCCGATGCGCGGCACCTTCAAGCTCGCGGTCGAGACTTCCGGGCAGTTCAAGCTCAGCCTCAACGGCCAGCCGCTGCTCGACGGCGCCGGCATCAAGACGGTGCAGCTTAACAAGGGCCCGAATCGCCTCGTGGCCGAGATCACCGGCGCGGCGAAGGGCGACACGTTCGCGCGCCTGAGCTGGGCGTCGAAAGACTTCCCGCTCGAGCCCGTCCCTCCGGCGGTCCTGACTCATCCGGCCGACAAGGCCCAGGACCTCGCCGCCCAGCGCCGCGATGGCCGCCTGCTCTTCGCGCAGCTGAACTGCGCCGCCTGCCACGCCGACGCCGAACGCCTGCCCGCCAAGGGCGCCGGCATGCCGGAGCATGGTCAGAACGCGCCGTTGCTCGCCGAGCTCGGCACGAAGTTCAAGGCGCCCTTCCTCGCCGACTGGATTCACGACCCGCACTCCGTCCGCCCGCATTCGCTCATGCCCAAGGCGCTGACCGGACCGGACTCCGCCCAGCTGGCCGCCGACCTCGCCGCGATGCTCACGCAGGGCGCGCCGCCCAAGGCCGGCGCGGTCGACCTCAAGCTCGCCCCGCAGGGCGGCGAACTGTTCGCCAACCTCGGCTGCATCGCCTGCCACCAGCGACCCGACGGCGACGGCAAGGACGCGCATGACCGCGTGCCGATGGGCCCTATCGCCGACGAGTGGCACCCCGCCGCGCTCGTCGCATACCTCCAGGACCCGGCCAAGCACTACCCGGCCACGCGCATGCCGCACTTCCGCCTTGAGGAAGAGGAAGCCACGCAGCTGGCCGCCTACCTCCTCGCCAATAGCCGGATGGTCAAACGCCAGGCCCTCGCCGGCGACGCCGCCCGCGGCGCCGCCCTCATCGTGAGCGCCGGCTGCCTGAACTGCCACGCCGGCATGCCGGCCACCACCCAGCCGCCGCTCGCGAAGGTCCTCGCCGCCGGCGACAAGGGCTGCCTTTCCGCCGACGACAAGTCCCGCGGCGCCGCGCCGGACGTCGC
>JBJTAX010000121.1:0-23971 GCA_046091055.1 Verrucomicrobiota bacterium
TCGCCCTGCTCAGCGGGGCCACGCTGACGCCCGACGTCCCCTTCCCCTCCACCGCATGCCACCTGCAGGCCAAGCTAGGCCTCCGCCGGGACATCCCCTGCTTCGACGTCTCGGCCGCCTGCTCCGGCTTCGTCTACGCCCTGCAAGTGGCCAAGGACATGATGCGTTCCGGCGCCTACCGCCGGGCCTTGGTCATCGGCGCGGAGAAGCTCTCAAACGTCGTTGATTGGTCGGACCGCACCACCTGCGTGCTTTTCGGGGACGGAGCCGGCGCCGCGCTGCTCGAGACGAGCACCGAGCCCGGCGTCGGACTGCTGGCCAACCTCCTCGGCGCCGACGGCAACAACGCGGAGCTGCTGCATTGCGCCGGCGGAGGCTCCGCCTCGCCGCACACGGGAGATTCCCTGCGGGAGGGCAGGCAGTTCCTCCGCATGAACGGAAAGGAAGTCTTCCGGCACGCCGTGCGCGTCATGGCCGAGTCTTGCGAACGCGTCCTCGCGCAGGCGGACCTGACCTCCGAACAGGTGGCGTGGTTCATCCCGCACCCGGCCAACATCCGCATCCTCGAGGCCGTGGCCGGACAGCTGAACGTCGGCATGGACCGCTTCCCTTCGAATCTCGCCCGTTACGGCAACACTTCCGCCGCCTCGATCCCGCTGGCGCTGGAAGAGGCCTGGCAAGACGGCAAGATCAAGCATGGCGACCTCATCATGATCGTCGCCTTCGGCGCCGGCCTGACCTGGGGCGCGACCCTTCTCCGCTGGCATGAACCTCCCCGCTAAACTCCTTCTCGCCGTAGCGCTCCGGCTCGGCCCCCTCGCCCCGGCCGAGTTCGTCCGCGCGAACGGCGCCTGGGGCGTCCGCTCCGGCTCCGCGCCGACGAGCTCCGCGGACCGCCTTCCGGTCGTCCTGCTCGCCATGGACCATGCCACCCGCCTCGCCCTCGACGGCAACGTCGGCGGCGCGATCGACGCCTGGGAGACCATCGCCGAAGCCAACGCCGGCGAAGAAGCCGAAGCCGTCGCGATCCTCGAACGCGCCCGGCTGCACGCCGGCCGCGGCGAGTTCGAGAAAGCCACCGGGCTGATCGATGACCTCTACGCGCGTCATTCGGGGTTCGCCGGCTTCGGCGAAGCCGTGGCGTTGCAGTTCGGAATCGCCAACCGGCTCGCGGCCGGAGAACGCCGCAAGCTGGGCGGTTGGTTCCCCTGGTTCAGCGACCGCGACAGCGCCGTCGCGGCATGGGAAAAGACCATCCGGCTCGCTCCCAACGGCCCCTTGGCCGACGAATGCCTGATCCGGATCGCCCGACTGGGCGTCGAGCGCGACCTCGCCGTCAAGACGAACGACGCCTTGGAACGCATCATCAGCGACTACCCGGCCTCCAAGCACGCCCCGGAGGCCTTGGCGCTCCTCGCCACGCTCCGGGCCCAGGAATCGCTCGGGCCGGCCTGGGATCAGGCCAC
Organism: Verrucomicrobiota bacterium; assembly: GCA_046091055.1. GTDB lineage: Bacteria > Verrucomicrobiota > Verrucomicrobiia > Opitutales > UBA953 > UBA953. The sequence continues at coordinate 1,467 of JBJTAX010000121.1, forward strand.
GACGATCGAAGCCGCCGACCACTGGCGCACGCTCGCCGACCAGTTCCCGGACGACCCTCGCGCGAAGCAAGCCGTCGAGCAGATCGCCGTCCTGCGCGACCGCGCCGCCCGCGCCCGCCTGAACCTGGCGCGCTTCTATTTCCTCAACCGCAACAACCCCGAGGCGGCCAAGCTGATGGCCAACGCCTGTCGGAACATCGCCCCCGACTCAGCGGCCGCGAAGGAGGCCGAACAGCTGCTGGCCGACATCGCCAAGGATCCGACCCCGCCGAAGACCCTGGCCGACCGTCTCCTTGGCACCTATCCTCGTCCACGCATGGGCACGGACGTCAAACCGCAGGCCGTGGGGGAAGACCTCGACGGCCTCGGCTTCAAGAAGGAAGCCCCCAAGGCCGGCGTCGGCCCGGACAACCGATGAGCGCCCGGCTCCTCCTGCTCGCGCTGATGATCGGACTGGGCGGCTGCTCGGCCTATCAGCTGGGCGGGCCCAAGCCCGCGTTCGTCACGCTCGAGGTCTCCCCGGTGCGCAACCGCACCGCCCGCACCGGCACGCATGCCGTGCTCCACTCGAAGCTGGTCGACGCCTTCGCCGGCGATCCGCGGGTCCGCCTGGGCGGCGGCGGCGCCGTCCTCGCGACGGAGGTCACGGGCTACGACCGCGTCGGCTTCACGACGAAGCCCAACGACGCCTTCGCCTTCAACAGTTTCCGGGTGACCTTCGAAGTGCGCGCCACCCTGACCGGCGGGCCTGACGGCCGCGTGCTCTTCAAGGACCGTGTCTTCCGCTCCACCGCGACGCTGCAGAACGCCGGGGATCCGGCCGCCGAAGAACTCAGCGTCGCCCCGACGCTCTTCGCCGACATCGCCGCGCAGATCCGGCAGGCCGCGACCACCGCCTGGTGACATGAACGCCGCCGTCGTCGCCCCTTCGCTGCTCGCCGCCGACCACGGGGCCTTCGCCCAAGGCGTGCGGGAAGTCGAGGCGGCCGGACTGACCTGGCTGCATATCGACATCATGGACGGGCATTTCGTGCCCAACATCAGCTTCGGTCCGCAGGTCGTCGCGGACCTTCGTCCGCTGACGAGGCTGCACTTCGACGTGCACCTGATGCTGAGCCACCCGGACCGTTACGTCGCGGCCTTCGCCAAGGCGGGCGCCGAACGCCTGACCGTCCACGTCGAGGCCGACCACGACGTGGCCGGGACGATCGCCGCGATCAGGGCCGCCGGCCTCGCCGCCGGCCTCGCGATGAACCCCGACGCCGACCCGCGCCGGGTGCTGCCCTATCTCGACGACGTCGACCTCGTGCTCTGCATGACGGTCTTCCCGGGGTTCGGCGGACAATCTTTCATGCCCTCGGTCCTCGAGAGCATCCGCTTCATCGCCGCCGAACGCGCGCGGCGCGGGGCGCGCTTCCGCCTCGAGGTCGACGGCGGCATCAACGTCGAGACGGGCCGTCTCTGCCGCGAAGCCGGCGCCGATACGCTCGTGGCCGGCACGGCCTTCTTCAAGTCGGCCGACCGCCGGGCCTTCGCGCGCGCGCTCACGGCCTAGGCGACCGCCGGCGGCGGATCGAGGCGCGACTCCTTCTCCTTCTGGAGGCGGAGCTGGCCGCAGGCGGCGTCGATGTCATGCCCCTTCTCCCGACGCAAGGTGGCCGTCACGCCGAGGGCGCGCAGCTCCTTCACGAAGCGGTCCTGACGCGTCAGCGACGGGCGGACCCACGGCAGGCCTTCGACCTTGTTGTAGGGGATGAGATTGACATGCGCGTGGAGTTCGCGGGCGATCGCCGCGAGGCGCCTGGCCTGGTCGAGCGAGTCGTTGATGTCCTCGATGAGGATGAACTCCAGCGTGAGCATGCGGCCGTGCTTGCGGGCGAACGCCTTGGCCGCCGGGATCAGCTCCTCGAGCGGGAATTTCCGGTTCACCGGCATGATCTGCTGACGGACCTCGTTGGTCGCGCCGTGCAGGCTGATCGCGAGGCGGAAGCCCAGCGGCTCTTCGGCCAGCTTGAGGATCTTGGGGACGACGCCCGAGGTGGAGATGGTCACCCTGCGGGCGCCGAACCCGAAACCCCAGGCGGCGTTGACGATGCGCAGCGCCGCGAGGAGGTTGTCGTAGTTGGCGAGCGGCTCGCCCATGCCCATCACCACGATGTTGTCGAAGGAGGCCAGCCCTTCGGCCGCGCGGGCCGGGTCGGCCTTGTCCTCGATGCGGCAGACCTGGACCAGCTGGGAGACGATCTCGCCGACCGAGAGGTCTCGTTTCCAGCCTTCGAGTCCCGAGGCGCAGAACTTGCACCCGTAGGCGCAGCCCACCTGGGTCGAGATGCAGATGGTGCGGCGGGACTTCTCCTGTCCGACCCCCTCCATCGGAGCCCGGATGATGACGGTCTCGATCAGGGAACCGTCCCGCAGCCGTTGGAGGATCTTCTGGGTGACGTCCGAGGAGGCCTTGCGTCGGACCAAGGCGGTCGCTTCGAAGTCATATTGCCCGCCCAGCCAGGCGCGAAGTCCGGCAGGCAGATCGGTCATGACCTCGGCGGATTCCGCCCGGCGAGGATACAGCCAGGCGAACACCTGCCCCGCCCGGTAGCGCGGATGTCCGGCCGCGACGAGACGTTCGCCGAGGGTATCGGGGGTTTCGCCGTGGATTGAGGGTTTTTCGGGCTGAAAGGCCATGGGGGAGGCAGGTCCGGCGGAGCGCGGAGGCCGGGACTCCTGAGCCGGCCGCCTTCCTGCTTGCAAGTGAGAATCGTTATCCCCAAAACCCACTTTTGCAATGAGCAACAAGGCCCTGACCCCACAAGGCGGTAAAACGAACTCCCTCCAAGCCGCCCTCGACTTGGTGGCGACGGGCCAGCCCGCCTTCTGCCTGCATCAAGCCTGGGGCATCGGCGTGATCCGTTCCTACGACGAAGCCGCCAAACGCCTGCTCATCGACTTCCCGGAACAGAACAAGAAGGGACACGCCATGGACGTCGCCTTCTTCCTCGGCAAGATCGAGTTCATCAACCCCAACGGCGTGGTCGCCAAGGCCTACGCCGAGGCTACCAAGGCCGAGATCGCCAACCTCGTCGCCAACGACCCCGCCGGCCTCGTCAAGGCCCTCCTCGCCGAGTATCCCACCGGCGAATGCACCTCCTACGCCCTCGAGGCCAACCTCGATCGCATCTATTTCGCCTCCCTGGCCGCCGGCAAGGAACGCGGAGCCGCCTTCAAGGCCTGGTGGACCAAGGCCCGCGCCGCCCTCCGCAAGGACCGCGCCATCCTGGTGCCTGAACGCAAAGGCGGTCTCTACGCCCTCCTCGAAGCCCCGCAGGACCTCGGCGAAGATCTCTTCGCCCAGTACGAGACCGCGCCGAACTTCGAGCGGAAACTGCTGCTGCTCGAGGAACTCGCCTCCAGTTCCGCCGCCGAGACCCGCTCGGCCGCCACGCCGGCCAACCTCGAGAAGGTCTCCGCCGACCTCCTGAAGGAGATCCGCAAGCTCGAGACCGCGCGGCGCCGCGACAACCTGCCCGCGATCCTCGGCGCCATCTGGAACCGCGACAAGTTCTTCCGCTCCGCCGTGGAGAACGTCGAGACCGTCAGTCCGACCGCCTCGGAGATCATCGCCCTCTGCACCGAGGCCGACCTGGCCTTCGTCGCCCTCAACATCCCGCACACCACCGAGAAGATCCGCAGCCTGCTGGACCTGGTGCGCGCCCACCACGGCGACAACTGGGCCGACCGGGCCTTCGACCTGCTCCGCAACCGGGACATCGGGGGCACCAAGAGCGGCTCCGCCAAGCTCGTCTCCGAGTGCATCGCCTACCTCTGCGACCAGGAGCTCGCCGAGGCCGTCGCGACGCGCTTCGCCCAGTGGCTCGACACCCGCGAGCTCCGCGCGCCCGTCATCATCTGGGTCATCAAGAACCGAGACTCCAAGAAGTACGCGGACATCGTCGGGCGCCTGATCACCCCCTCGCTCCTCGGCGCGATCCTCGGCTCGATCGACACCGAATCGCTTGAATCCAACTCCACCGCCCGCATCCCGCTGGCCAACGAGCTCATCAAGGACAAGGAGCTCATCGCGCACATCCTCGCCCCCGTCGGCGGCAGGAAGGCCGACAGCGAGACCATCTTCGACCTCACCCGCACGATGATGAGCAGCCAGGGCTTCGATGAGATGACCAAGAAGGCCCTGCTCTCCCGCCTCGCCAAGATCGAGCCGCACGTCCAGCGCCTCGCCAAGTCCAAGCACTCCGGCTCCGAAGCCGAGGAGAAGGAACTGCTCGTCTCGAAGTCCTCCAAGGAGGAGAAGGAGCGCGAACTCGAGGATATCGTCAAGGTCCGCCTCCCCGCCGTCAAGGAAGCCATCCAGGTCGCCAAGGAGCATGGCGACCTCCGTGAGAATTCCGAATACAAGATGGCCCGGCAGGACCACGACACCCTCTCCGCCCGTCGCGCCGAGCTGGACGGGCTCCTCAAGAAGGCCCGCGTGACCGACTTCAGCGAGGCCAAGAGCGACGCCATCAGCGTAGGCTCCAGCATCGTGCTCCGCCGCGCCTCCGACGACGCCGAGGTCTCCTACGACATCCTTGGCGCCTGGGACGGCAAGCCCGAGCAGAACGTGCTCTCCTACATCTCCCCGCTGGCCAAGCAGTTCCTCAACCACAAGGCCGGCGAGACGTTCACGACGAACATCAACGGCAAGGCCGAGTCCTGGACGGTGGTGCGCATCGGCCGCTGGGCCGACAGGCGCTGAGCCGGGCGCGACGGTTCACCTTGGGAAGCCCCGGCGACGGGGCTTCCTCTTTTGACATCCCGGCCGACGTCGCCACCATCGTCCCCATGCCCGACCCTTGGGAATCCCTGCGCCTCCTGGCGGACCCGACGCGCTCCCGCATCCTGCTCCTGCTGCAGCGGGGCGAGCTCTCGGTCGGCGAGCTTCAGGAAATCGTCGGCCTGCCCCAGTCGCGGATCTCCACCCAGCTGTCGCTGCTGCGCAAGGCAGGGCTCGTCCACGACCGCCGGGACGGCAAGAAATCCTTCTACTCCATCCCGAGGGAACTCCCCGGGGCGGACGGCATCGTCGACGCGGCCCTCGCCGCCTGCGCGCGCGAACCGAAGACGGCCGCCGACCAACGCGCCCTGCAGCGCATCGTCGAGAAGCGCCGGCAGAAAGCCGAACAGCACTTCAACCTGGTGGCCGACCGGCTGGGGCGCAATTATTGCCCGGGCAGGTCCTGGGAGGCCATCGGCCAGATGCTCTTCCTCCTGACGCCGCGCGTGCGCATCGCCGACCTCGGCGCCGGCGACGGCACGCTTTCCCGCCTGCTGGCCCGCCAGGCCGAAAGCGTGCACTGCGTCGACAGCTCGCCGCGCATGGTCCAGGTCGGCCGGGCATTGGCCAAAAAAGAGCATCTGCGGAACCTTACCTACGTGCTCGGCAACATCGAGAAAGTCCCGCTGGCCGACCGGAGCATCGACCTGGCCCTGCTGAGCCAGGCGTTGCACCACGCCGAAAATCCTCGTCAGGCCTTGGCCGAGGCTTTCCGCATCCTGCGACCGGGCGGGCGGCTGCTCATCCTCGACCTACGCGCCCATCGATTCGAGAAGGCGCGGGAGCTTTACGCCGACCGCTGGCTGGGCTTCAAGGAAAACGACCTGCACGACTGGATCGAGGAGGCCGGTTTCGCCCATTCCGAAGTCAGGGTGGTGGCCAGGGAGTCCAAGGAGCCCTGCTTTGAGACGCTCCTCGCCACCGGCCTCAAGCCTTCGGCCTGAGTTATTCACAGTCCGGCGCAGACCCCCTCAGGGATCGCCCTCCAGGGGTCTTATTGCTTGGCAATCCTCCGGCGGTTGGGCTATTGCAAGACACCCCCGAAGCAGAGCGACCGCCCCCTCACCCGATGCTTATCCAAGAGTCCCGCACCTACCAACTGGCCAAGGCAGCCCTGCTTGCCGTGCTCCTCGCCGTGACCCCCGTCACCGGCGTCCTCAAGGCGCAGAACAAGCCCCTGCCCACCGCGGAAAAGCAGGAAGACCCTTTGTCCGTCCTTTATAAGTCCGCCGACAAGGCCTTTGACGACAAGAAGTACAAGGAAGCCTTGGCCAAGTTCGAAGAACTCGAAGGCATGGCCACCGACGTCGAACTCAAGCTCCGCGCCGTCCTGACTTTCCGCAAGGCGGCCTGCCTGTTCTTCATGAAGGACTGGCCGCGCGCCCAGACCGAACTGACTGCGTTCCTCGACAGATACCCCAAGGGCACCGAGGACTTCTTCGACAATGACAACCGGCGCGGGACCGCCGAACTGCTGCTGATCGAGGCCTTCTCCAAGCAGGGCAAGTGGGACCTGGCCCTCGCCCGCCTCGAGAAGATCCGCACCAACCCGCTCGCGCGCCCCGAGGAGCGCGTGAACGCCTTCCCCCTTTCCGCCCAGATCATCGTCGACCGCGCCAAAAGCGCCCAGGACGACGCGAAGAAGGCCGCTTATGCGCAGGCCGTCGGCCTGCTCAAGCAGGCCACCGCCGACGGCATCGGCACCCCGGAGCGCCGGGAGGCCGCCTACCGGCTCGTCGACCTCGACACCAAGCTCGGGCTCAACACGGAAGCCACCCAGCACAAGAGCGAGATCGACGCCAAGAGCAGCGGCTCGCCGGTCGAGGTCGTCCGCTCCAATTTCCAGCGCCTCGAGATCGGCGACGCCCGGTTCGCCGCCGCGGAATCCGCCGCGGACGAGGCCTTCCGCGCCGACTTCTACCGTCAGGCGCTGAACAACTACCAAGGCACCCTGCGCCGCGTGAACCTCACGCGCTCCTTCGGCCGAGCCATCGAAACCAAGCAGAACGAGCTCGAGTCCATGACCAAGTCGGCCCCCAAGCCGAATCCCGAGCAGGCCGACGCCATCCGCCGGGCCCAGGCCGACCTCGACCAGTTCAAGAAGATCGAGGCCGAATTCAAGGCCAACAAGGACTACGACGCCTTCATCTCCTACCGCATCGGCCTCTGCCTCCTGGAACTCAAACGCCCCTGGGAGGCCTACGTCGCCTTCCTCGACATCTTCGAGAACAGCCCCGGCTTCAGCCGCATCTCCGGCGCGTACTACTACCACATCATCGCCCTGCGCCGCATCGGCCGCAACAACGAGGCGCAGGCCAAGTGCAAGGAATTCATCCAGAAGTTCCCGAAGGACGAGATGGTCTCCCAGATCGCGCTGATCCTCGGCGAGATCTCTCAGGAACGCGAGGAATTCCCCGAGGCCATCGCGCATTACAAGTGGGTCCAGGCCAACGTCGCCGAGCTGGCCCCCGAGATCGCCGAAGAGATCGACTTCCGTATCGCCGCCTGCCTCTTCTCCCAGGTCGACTGGGCGCCCGCCCAGAAGGCCTTCGAGTCGTTCCTGAAGAAGTACGAGCGCTCGCCCGTCCGCCAGCAGGTCCTGTACATGACGGCCTTGTGCTCGTTCTTCCAAGGCAAATACAAGGAGACCAAGGCCGATTTCGACAAGTACGAGGCCGAATACCCCAAGGGTCAGTTCATCCCCGACGTGCGCTATCGCCAGGCCATCGTCAGGTTCGGCGTCCAACCGCCCGACATCGCCGGCACGATCAAGCTCTGCGAAGACTGGCTGAAGGATTTCGGCAAGGACACCAACGACGACGTCGTCGCGCAGGTCCCCGAAGTCTACACCCTCATCGGCGACGCCAACATGCGCCTCGCCGAGGAGCTCGACAAGAAGGTCAAGGCCGCGGACCTCGACGTGCGCGTCAACCTGAAGACGCCCGACAAGGCCAAGTTCGTCGAGGTCCGCTCCAAGCTCGAGCAGGAGAAGGAAGCCGTGACGGGCAAGGCCATCGACGCCTATGAGTCCGCCGCCAAGAGCGCCCGCAAGAACCCGCAGGCGCTGGAGTTCGTCCTCGGCGAACTGCGCAAGCTGCTCCCCGGCCGCGGCGAGCACAAGCGCATGCGCGACCTCTTCAAGGAGATCTTCGACTGGGACCATAACGACCCGAAGGCGATGACCTACCTCTACGAGGTGATCCGCTCCACCGAACGCATGGGCGACATGCCCGAGTTCGCCCAGCAGGCCGAGAAGGTCCGCAAGGATTTCAGCGCCAAGCTCGCCGACGCCCGCAAGGCCGTCGACCAGCTCGAGCGCAAGCCGGGCGTGACGAAGCCCGAGATCGACGCGGGCAAGGAAGCCGTCAAGAAGCTCTCCGCCGACCTCGAGGCCGAACTCGCCAAAGTCGAGGTCAAGCGCCAGGCCTCCATCGCCGAGCAGAAGAAGCGCGCCCTCAAGATCCTCTCCGACGCCGTCGCCGAGTCCATCAACGACCGCAAGCAGGAAGGCACCGAGAAGCTCATCGTGTTCCTCGCCGAGAAGCTCGCCCGCAAGATCAAGCGCGTGAAGGCCGGCGCGGCCCCCGAACCCGGGGCCTACACGAGCGCCGACGCCGAGACGGAACTCGGCAAGCTGCTCCGGCTCGAGGAGAACCGCTCGTCCCTGGTCGCCCAGGCCCGCGGCTTCTTCGCCCTCGGCCAGCTGGCCGTCTTCACCCGCGAACCCGAGAAGACCGCGGCCAACTTCGCCAAGATCGCGGCCAACTTCAAGGCGGAGGAGCTGAACCCGACGATCCTCGCCCTCGTCGGCGAATCCCTCCTCGCCAAGGGCGACACGAAGAAGGCCGGGGAGTTCTTCGCCTACATCCTCGAGCACGCCCGCTCCTCCGAATACGCCGACTACGGCTTCGCCGGCCTGGCGGAAATCCGCCTGGCCGAGAAGAAGCACAAGGAGGCCCTCGCCCTCTGCGACGAGGCCATCGAGAACAACATCCTGATGTCCCAGGAGCTCGACCTACGCTTCGTCCGGGCCCGCGCCCTCGCCGAGACGGCCGACTACGCGAAGGCCAAGAAGGAGTTCGAAGAGATCGCCGGCACCAAGGAGTGGCGCGGCGAGAAGACCGCCGCCTCCCTCTACTGGCTCGGCCTTATCGCCGAACGCCAGTCCGCCGACGAGAAAGGCTACAACGAGGCCGTCGCCTACTACCGCCGCTGCTATATGACCTGGAAGAAATACGAGGTCTGGGCCGCCCGTTCCTACTTCTCCGCCGCCAAGCTCTTCGGCTCCAAGCTCGCCCAGAAGGACGCCGCCAAGCAGCTCCTGAATGAGATGCTCGAGAAAGACCGCATCAAGGACACCCGCGAAGCGGAAGAAGCCAAAGCCTACCTCCTCGGACTCTGATCACCATGCGTCGCACCCTCCTCCCCGCCTTCGCCCTCCTGGCCGCGGCCGCCGCGTCGGCCCAGACGTTCGTCTTCAAGAGCGAACGCTGGGAAGTGAACGATCCCATCAAGCTGGACCACTCCATCCCGCCCAAGCCCGTCGTCGACCCGAAGAAAGGCGTCATCAACGTCATCAAGGGCACCGTGGACCGCACGACCAACCAGGGCGGCTTCGAGGTGACCGACACGCGCAAGTTCTCCGAGGTGACCGAGATCGTCTGGCCGATGCCCGCGCGCCTCCAGGAGGCCCAGAACAACGTCACCCGCGGCGAGCCCGCCAGGGCCCTCGACAACGCCGAAGCCGTGCTGAAGTTCTTCGCCCCCTTCAAGACCATCAAAGGCTCCTGGTGGACCAAGGCGGCCCTCGTGAAGCTCGACGCCCTCGACCGTCTCGAGAACGACGCCGCCACCTCCGCTTTCCTCGATTCCTTCGAAAGGGAAGATGCCGCGAAGGAACCCGAAGTCGCCACGCAGATCCAGCTCGCCCGCCTCATGCAACGCGCCCGCAAAGGGGAACACGACGCCGTCATCCGCGAAGCCGGCGACCTGCTCGGCAAGGTCGACAGCCCCGAACTCCAGGCCCGCCTGCACATCGTCAAAGGCAACTCCCTGCTGGCCAACCGCAAGTACGAGGCCGCGATGACCACCTACCTCCGCGTGCCGGTCTTCTTCGGCTCGGAGACCGAGCTGATCCCCAAGGCCCTCCTCGGCGCCGCCCGCGCCTTCCGCGGCATGGACAGCCCCGCCATGCGCGACCAGAAGCTCGAAGCCGTCTCCCATCGCTACCTTTACGACATCATCGTCTCGTTCCCGGTCTCCAAGGAAGCCGAAGAGGCCAAGAAGATGCTGCCGCCCGAAGAACGCGCCAAGGCCGAGGCCGACCAGAAGAAGATCGCCGCCGGCGGACCCCTGCCGGAAGGCGTCATGCTGGCCAAGCCCAAGCTCGCCGCCGAAGAGAAGGTGGAAGCCCACCGCTGAGTCCTTGCCCTTTCCCAAAACCTCACCTATCAACCCACACCACCCCATCATCATGAAGATGAACCTCCGTTCCGTCCTCCTCGGCACCGCCCTCCTGGGCCTGCTGACCCTCACCGCTTCGGCCCAGGAGGCCGCGGCCGCCGGGGTCCACCACAAGACCCTCGCCGACCTCTTCATCGAAGGCGGCTGGGTCATGTACCCGATCACCCTCTGCTCCGTGGCCATGATATGGTTCATGGTCGACGGCTTCATCAAGACCAGCGCCGGCAAGATGTACCCCGCCGAGCACGTCACCCAGCTCCGCGAGCTCTTCAAGAAAGGCGACTATGTCGGCGCCTATGACTTCGCCAAGGCCGCCGGCTCCCCGGTCGCCGACGTCGTCCGCGCGGGCGTCGCCTTCACCCCGGATGGCAAGACCATGACCGAAGAAGCCATCCTCGCCGAGATCGTCCGCGTCCAAGGCGAGCTGAAGGGCCGTTCCTCCTACCTCTCGGTGATCGGCGTCTGCACCCCGATGATCGGCCTGACCGGCACCGTGACGGGCATGATGAGCGCGTTCGAGACCCTCGGTACCTCCGGCGTGGGCGACCCCTCCAAGCTCTCCGGCGCGATCGGCGAAGTGCTCGTGGCGACCGCCTCCGGCCTCTTCATCGCCATCCCGGCGTTCATGGCCTACTACCTCCTCGCCAACCGCATCAACAAGGGCATCCACGACATCACCGAGATCGTGACGGGCCTCTTCCGCGCCTTCCCCTACGAGGAGGTCGCGGGCCATAAGGTCGGCGACGAGGAGATCTACGCCGCGAAGCCCGACTGGAACGCCTCCTCCGGCGTCCGGTCGTAAGCCTCCCCCACCCCTAACCACACCCCAAGACCATGGCAGGCGGAGGCGGAGGCGGAGAAGGAGAACCGGAGTTCCAGGTCGCGCCGATGATCGACGTGCTCCTGGTGCTGCTGATCTTCTTCATGTCCATCACCTCGTCCCAGGTGCTCAAGGTCGACAAGAACATCTCGTTGCCCGTGGCCTCGCACGGCGTGAAGCGGGACGACAAGGCCGCCGCCGGGCTGATCAACATCTCCTGGGACAAGACCACGGGGCAGGCCAAGTACAAGCTCGACGACCGCGAACTCGACCCCAACGACAAGGACGGCATCGCGAAGGAGCTGGCCGACCGCAAGGGAAGCAACGAGAAATACCGCCTGCTCGTCCGCGCCGACAAGGAGTGCCACGCCAAGTACGTCTCCAAGGCCCTCGAATGGGGCGCCGAGGCGGGCATCGACAACATCGCCTTCTCGGGCCTCAACCACGAGGAATAAGCCATGAAACAACGCGAACAAATGCCCGACGCCACGCCGGGCTTCCAGATCGCCCCGATGATCGACGTGGTCTTCGTGATCATGCTCTTCTTCATGGTCATGGCCGGAGCCGTCAAGGTGGAGCATGAGCTCAAGACGACGCTGCCCGGCAACGCCGAGACCGCCAAGGAGACCGAACTGCCCGACGAAGTCACCATCGGCGTGAGCGAGACCGGTGAGATCACCCTCAACGAAGACCCGGTCGGCGCCCCCGGCGACAAGCTCCTCGAGAACCTCTACAACCAGATGAAACAGCTGGGGCAGGCGGCCGAACAATCCAAGACGAAGCTGCTCATCACCGTGCAGGCCGAGGAAAACGCCCGCTACGAGCGCGTGATCAACGTCCTCGACATCCTGGCCAAGGCCAACATCACGAACGTCACGTTCGCGGTGTCCGACACGGAATAAGCCGGGCGAAACAGCCGCCGAAGACAGCCGCCGTCCGGCGGCTGTCTCGCGTCCTGGGTCAGCGGCCGAAGCCGGCTTCGGAGTCGAGGACCTTCCGGACGGCCTCGAAGTCGTTGCCGATCCTGAGCGGCGCCGGCGCCGGCAGGTCGCCGGGGAAGCGCGAGGCATTGGCGTCGCCGAAGGCCTGCCGCAGGACGTCAGGGAACTTGGCAGGGTGCGCGGTGCCGAAGACGATGACGTCGTCGAGCTTGGCGCCGTCCCGGGCCAAGAGGTCCTCCGCGGCCGTCCAGCCGACGGCGGAGTGCGGGCAGAGGACGTAGCCACCGGCGGCGCGGACGCGACGCATGGCGTCCAGGGTGGCATCGTCGTCCACGGTGACGGCCTCCACCGCGGGACCGCCCTCGCGCCAAGCCAGCAGGCGGGCGAGGTTGTTCGGGTCGCCGATGTCCATGGCGTTGGAGGCCGTGGGAACGGCGCGCCGCGGACGATACTCGCCGGTGGCGAAGAGGTCAGGCAGCGGCGAGTTGACGTTGGTCGCGGCGACGAGGGCGGCGACGTCGAGTCCCATGCGGCGGGCGAGCTGGACGGCGCCGACGTTACCGAGGTTGCCCGAGGGCACCACGACGCCCATCCGACCGCCCGACGCAAGGAGCCGCTTGGCATGGAAGGCGAAGGGCGCCTGCGCGATCAGCCGCACGGGGTTGATGGAATTGGCCGTCAGCAAAGGCCGGCGTCGGCGCAGGGAATCGTCGGCGAGCGCGCGCTTCACCATCGCCTGGCAGTCGTCGAACGTGCCGTCGACGGAAAGGGCGACCACGCCGGGCCGGGGCCGCGCGATCTGGGATTCCTGCACGCCGCTCACCCCGACGCGCGGATAAAGCACGACGGCGCGGACGCCGGGGACGCCGGCGCAGGCTTCGGTGACGGCGGCCCCGGTGTCGCCGGAAGTCGCCGCTAGCACGGTCAGCTGCGGGAATTCGTCGCCGAGCACGCCCGCGGTGACGCGCACGAGCGTCCGGACGGCGAAATCCTTGAACGCCGCCGACGGCCCGTGGAAAAGCTCGAGCACGCCGATGCGGCCGGCGGCAGCCCCGCGGAAACCCTCGGGGCGCACGAGCGGGACGGGGAAGTCATAAGCCTCCCGGCAGAGGCGACGCAGCTCGGCGGCGCCGAGGACATCCGCGAAGTAAGGAGCGATGACGGCCTCGGCGAGGTCGGCGTAGGAGGCGTCGCGATGGCGCTCCACGAAGTCGGGCGCGACCTGAGGGATATGCGTCGGGACCCAGAGTCCGCCCTTGGCCGGCATCGCCGAAAGGAGGACGTCGCGGAGGGAGCCGCGACAGGTCGGGTCGACGGTGGAGACGAATTCCAGCTCAGGCTTCGGAGAGGACATGGACACCCTTGGGATTGATGCGCGAGACGTAAGGCGTGGCTTTGACCGGCACGGAAGCGAACACTTCGGCGACCGCGGCGGCGACCTTGCGGGCGGTCTCTTCGCCTTCGCACAGGGCGAAGACGCTCGGTCCGGCCCCGGAGATCGAGAAACCCAGCGCGCCGGCGCCGAGGGCGGCGGCCTTGGCCCGGTAGAACCCGGGGATGAGGCGATGCCGGTGCGGCTCGGCGATGAGGTCTTGGAGCGAGCGGCCGATGAGCGCGTAGTCGCCCTTGAAGAAACCGCACAACAGGCCGCCGAGGTTGCCGCTCTGCTGCGTGGAGGTCTCGAGCTGGATCTGGCGCGGCATGATCTCGCGGGCGACCTTGGTCAGCACGACGATATCCGGATGCACGACGGCGGCCCAGAGATGCTCCGGGATCGGCACGTCCATCACGTCGAGCTCGGCGTTGGAACGGATGAGGGTGATGCCGCCGAACAGGCACGGGCCGACGTTGTCGGCATGCCAGGCGCCGTCGGCCGCGGCTTCGCCCGCGACCACGAAGGGCAGGAGCTGCCGGCGCGACAGGGGCTCGCCGAGCAGGCGGTTGACGACGAAGGCGCCCCCGACGGCGCTCGCGGCGCTCGAGCCGAGGCCGCTGCCGAAGGGCATCTTCTTGTGGATTTCCATCTCGATGCCGAGGTCGCTCTTCCCGAGATGGCGGAGCAGCGCATGGGCGGAGACGCCGGCGGTGTTCTTCTTGGAGTCGAGGGGCAGGCGGCCGTCGTCGCCGGTGATCTTGGTGATGCGCAGGCCAGGAGTCGGCGAGAAGCGGGCCACGATCTCATCGCCGGGGGAGTCGATGCAGAAGCCAAGCACGTCGAAACCGCAGGCCACGTTGGCCACGGTGGCAGGCGAAAAGATACGGACTTCTTTGAGCGGCTGAACGGACATAGGACCCCCCTTTGAAGGGGGTGGGCAGACCTTTCGGGTTGCCTCCCCTTCGGTCAACGGTGAACATGACGGATACCAGTCCTTTGATGTCCAACCGCATCCACCAGAACGGTTTTGTGACCGTGGCGGCCGCCTCGCCGGCCCTCCGCCTGGGGGACCCTGCGGCCAACGCCGCCCTGATCATCCAGGCGATGGAAAAAGCCGCCCAAGAGGGGGTGGAAATCGTCGTCCTGCCCGAACTTTGCCTGACCGGCTACAGCTGCGGCGACCTCTTCGGCCAGCGGACCCTTCTCAATGGCGCCCTGAAGGCACTTGGGCAGGTTTGCGAGGCCACGGCCAGGCTTGGCCTCACCGCCCTCGTCGGCGCCCCCCTGGAGGTCAACGGAAGGCTCTTCAACGTGGCCGTGGCGCTCTCCCGCGGCAAGGTCCTCGGCGTCGTCCCGAAGATCCACCTCCCCAACACCGGGGAGTTCTACGAGCAGCGCTGGTTCGCCTCCGCCCGGGTCGCCCCGGTCGCTGAAGTCGAACTCCTCGGCCAGAAAGTCCCCTTCGGCACCGACCTCCTCTTCCAGGCGACCGACATGCCGGACTGCGTGCTCGGCATCGAGATCTGCGAAGACCTCTGGTCCGTCGAACCCCCCAGCGGCCCGCTGGCCCTCGCCGGCGCCAGCCTGCTCTGCAACCTCTCGGCCAGCGACGAACTCCTCACCAAGGCCGCCTACCGCCGCGACCTGGTGAAGGCCCAGTCCGCCCGCTGCCTCGCCGCCTACGTCTACGCCGCCGCCGGCGCCGGCGAATCGAGCACCGACATCGTCTACAGCGGCCACGGCCTCATCGCCGAGAACGGCGTCGTGCTCGGCGAGTCCGAGCGCTTCCGCTTCGACCTCGCCCTGATCGTCTCGCAGATCGACCTCGACCGCCTCGCCGCCGAACGCCGCCGCAACAGCACGGTCTTCGGCGCCCCCGCGACCTTCCGCCCGCGCGTCGTCGGCTTCACCCTCGGCGTCCCGGCCGGCCAGACGCCCAAGCTCCGCCGCCGCTTCAGCCAGCACCCGTTCGTCCCGTCAGACCCGCACCGCCGCGACGAGAACTGCCAGGAGATCTTCGCGATCCAGTCCACGGGCCTCGCCCGCCGCCTCCGCCACACAGGCCTCAAGCACGTCGTCATCGGCGTCTCCGGCGGCCTCGACTCCACCCTCGCCCTGCTCGTCACGCTCGAGGCTTTCAACCGTCTCGGCCTCGACCGCAAGGGGATCATCGGCCTCACCTTGCCCGGCCCGGGCACTTCGGCCCGCACGCGCGTCAACGCGATGCGCCTGATGGAGACGCTCGGCATCACCGCCCGCGAGATCCCGATCGACGAAGCCGTCGGACGCCACCTGCGTGACATCCAGCACCCGGCCGGCAAGCACGACGTCACCTTCGAGAACGCCCAGGCCCGCGAACGTACGCAGATCCTGATGGACGTCGCCAACCAGAGCCATGGCTTCGTCGTCGGCACGGGCGACCTTTCCGAAGCCGCGCTCGGCTGGTGCACGTTCAACGCCGACCACATGTCGATGTACCACGTGAACATCGGCGTGCCGAAGACCTTGGTGAAGCACCTCGTCGCCTGGGCCGCCCACGCCCGCCACGTCGGGACCGAGCGCGCCATCCTCGAGGACATCGTGGCCACCCCGGTCAGCCCCGAGCTGCTGCCGCCCGGCGCGGACGGCGAGATCGCCCAGCAGACCGAGATGCTGGTCGGCCCCTACGAGCTCCACGACTTCTTCCTGTATCACGTCATCCGCAACGGGTTCCGCCCCTCGAAGGTCCTCTGGATCGCCGAGCACGCGTTCGCCGGGAAATATGACCAGACGGAGATCCGCCACTGGCTGCGCTCCTTCCTGAACCGCTTCTTCAGCCAGCAGTTCAAGCGTTCCGTGATGCCCGACGGCCCCAAGGTGGGATCGCTGGCCCTGTCCCCCCGCGGCGACTGGCGCATGCCTTCCGACGCCGAGGCGACGGCGTGGCTTGCCGAACTGGGCTAAGCCTGCTTGATGGGAGGCGTGAGCCTTCCCGCCCAGACGCATCCCGCCGCCACCCAGGCCCTTCTGGCGAAGCTGGGCGCGGAAGTCGTCCGGACCGACGAGGCGGCCTGCTTCGCGGCGTCGTTCGACAACCTGCGGCTGTCCTTCATGCCCGAGGCGGTCATCCGCCCGGCGACGGAAGACGACATCGGCGCCACCTTGAAGCTCGCGAACCAACACCGCGTGCCCGTCACGGTCCGCGGCCGCGGTACCGGCACGACCGGCGCCTGCGCCCCGATCAAGGGCGGCTGGGTCATCCACCTCGATCACTGGGACCAGATCGAGATCGATCCGGTCTCGGCGATGGCGACCGTCCAGCCGGGCGCGATCACCGCACACATCAACGACCGCGCCGCGCCGTACGGACTGTTCTTCCCGCCGGACCCGTCGTCCGTGAAGCATTGCAGCATCGGCGGCAACATCGCCACCAACGCCGGCGGCCTGCGCGCCGCCAAATACGGCGTGGTCCGCGACCACGTCTACGCCCTCGAGGGCTTCCTCCCCACCGGCGAGAAAGTCCGCTGGGGCGCCCCGCTCCGCAAGTTCGTCAGCGGCCTCAACCTGCGCGACCTGTGGATCGGCTCCGAAGGCACGCTCGGCGTGATCACGCAGGCGACGCTCAGGCTCTCCGCCCTCCCCGCCGCCCGCCGCACCTTCCTCCTGGCCTTCCGCACCGATGAGGCGGCCTTGGAAGCCGCCATCGAGCTGCTGTCCCTGCGCGTGAACCCGTCCGTGCTCGAGTTCCTCGACGTCCAGACGGTCGCCGCCACGGAGAAACGCCGCGGCCAGCGCGTGTTCAACGGCGCGGAACTAGGCGGCTCCGCCGAGACGCACGCGGCCCTCCTCGTCGAGCTCGACGGCCCTCCCGCCGCCCTCGCCGACGACGCCGCCAAGGTCGCCGCCTGGGCGAAACGTCACGCGGTCGCTTTCCGCGCACCCGACGACGCCGCCGAGGCGGAAGCCCTCTGGGAGCTCCGCCGCACCTGCTCGCAGGCGATGTTCGCCCTCGGCGACGCCAAGCTCAACGAAGACGTGGTGGTGCCGATCCGCAGCTACGTCGACCTGCTCCGCTTCACCCGCGAGGTCCGCGACCGCGTCGGCCTGGCGACCCCGACCTTCGGCCACGCCGCCGACGGCAACTTCCACGTGCACATCATGTATGACCGGTTCGACCCGGAGCACTGCCGCAAGGCCGAGCAGGCCATCCGCGAGGTCATGGAGAAGGTCGTCGAGCTGGGCGGCGCGATCACGGGCGAGCACGGCATCGGCCTCGCGAAGTCCCCTTTCCTTTCCCTGCAGCACACGCCGGAGGAGATCGCCGCCATGCGCGCGGTCAAGCAGGCCCTGGACCCCAACGGCATCCTCGCCCCCGGCCAGATCTTCGAACCCTTCAACGTCTGGGAGCATCGTCCGATCAAGGTCACGTTGCCTTGGGACAATCACTGAGCCATGCCCCGCACCGTCGCCGTCTTCGACTGGGACGGAGTCGTCATTGACTCCTCCGTCGCGCATGAACGTTCCTGGGAGGCCCTCGCCAAGGAGGAGGACCTCCCGCTGCCGGCCGACCACTTCAAGCGCGGCTTCGGCAAGCGCAACGAGCTGATCATCCCGGACATCCTCAACTGGACGCGCGACCCCGCCGAGGTGAAACGCCTGTCCAACCGCAAGGAAGCGCTCTACCGCGACATCGCCCGCACCGGCCATGTCCGCCTGCTGCCCGGCGTCCGCGAGCTCTGCGGCGCCCTCCAGGACCTCGGCATCCCGTGCGTCATCGGCACCACGACCCCCAAGGAGAACCTCGCGCTGTCCTTCGAGCTCTTCGGCATCGGCGCCTTCTTCGCCGGGGCGGTCGCCAGCGAGGACGTCACGAAGGGCAAGCCCGACCCGGAGGTCTTCCTCAAGGCCTGCGCCCTCGGCGGCGGCGAGCCGGCCACGTCCTTCGTCTTCGAGGATTCCTTCTCGGGCCTCCAGGCCGGCCTCTCCGGTGGCTTCATCACGATCGCCCTCGCGACGACCAACACCCGCGAGCAGCTGGCGCCCGTCGGCGCCCATCGCATCGTGAAGGACCTCTCCGAAGTCGACCCGCATTGGCTCGCCCGCGGGCGTCTGGGCTGAGATGGAATTCCGTCTCAAATCCGCCTACCGCCCGATGGGCGACCAGCCGGCCGCGATCGCCGCGCTCGACGCCTCCCTCCGCGCCGGCCACGCCCGCCAGACGCTCCTCGGCGTGACGGGCTCCGGCAAGACGTTCACGATGGCGAACCTGATCGCCCAGCAGCAGCGCCCGACGCTGATCATCTCGCACAACAAGACGCTGGCCGCCCAGCTCTACTCGGAGTTCAGGAACTTCTTCCCCGAGAACGCGGTCGAATATTTCGTCAGCTACTACGACTACTACCAGCCCGAGGCCTACGTGCCGGCGACGGATACGTTCATCGAGAAGGATTCGGCGATCAACGAGGACATCGAGCGCCTGCGCATCAGCGCCAGCAGCGCCCTGCTCTCCCGCCGGGATGTGATCGTGATCGCCTCGGTCTCCTGCATCTACGGCCTCGGCTCGCCCGAGGACTTCCTGGCCGCGATGATCGCGCTCAATTCGGGCATGACGCTTCGCCGCGACGAGCTCCTCGCGAAGCTGGTGGCCAACCAATACGTCCGCAACGACGCCATCCTGGAACGCTGCAATTTCCGCGCCCGCGGCGAAACGATCGACGTCTGGCCGGCCTACATGGAATCGGCCGTCCGCCTGGAATTCTGGGGCGACACGCTCGAGGCCATCCGCGAGCTCGACCCGGTCAGCGTGAAACCCGGCAAGCAGCTCGAGAAGTTCGACCTCTATCCGGCCAACCAATACGTCATGGCGCCGGGCCGGGTGAAGGCCGCCGGCGACGCCATCCGCGCCGAACTCGAGGAGAGAGTGGCCCACTTCGAGAAGACGAACCGCCTCGTGGAAGCCCAGCGCATCCGGATGCGCGTCGAGCATGACCTCGAGATGCTGCGCGAGACGGGCTTCTGCCCGGGCATCGAGAACTACTCGATGCACATGTCCGGCCGTCGCCCCGGCGAGCGTCCGCACTGCCTCCTGGACTTCTTCCCGAAGGACAAGCTGGTCTTCATCGACGAGAGCCACGTCTCGGTGTCGCAGATCGGCGGGATGTATCACGGTGACCGCGCCCGCAAGGAACGGCTCGTCGAATTCGGCTTCCGCCTGCCCTCCGCCCTCGAGAACCGTCCGCTCCGTCCGGAAGAGTTCGACACGCTCGTCGACCAGGTGGTGTACGTCTCCGCCACGCCGGCGCCCCACGAATGCAAGGTCTCGTCCGTCATCGCCGAACAGGTCATCCGTCCGACGGGCCTGCTCGACCCGGTCATGGAAATCCGCCCGATCGCCGGCCAGGTCGAGGACATCATCGGGGAAGCCAAGGCTTCAGCCGCCCGCGGTCATCGCACGCTCGTCACGACCCTCACGAAAAGGATGTCCGAGGACCTCGCCCACTTCATGCGGGAGAGCGGCCTGAAGGTCGAATACCTGCACTCCGACATCGATGCCATCGAACGTGTCGAGATCCTCCGCCGGCTGCGCGCCGGATCCTTCGACGTCTTGGTGGGAGTCAACCTGCTCCGCGAAGGCCTCGACCTGCCGGAAGTCGCGCTCGTCGGCATCCTCGACGCCGACAAGGAAGGCTTCCTCCGCAGCGAGACGAGCCTCATCCAGACCGCCGGCCGCGCCGCGCGCCACCTCGAGGGCAAGGTGCTGCTCTACGCCGACGTGATGACGAAATCGCTCACGCGCGCCCTGACGATCTGCGGCGACCGCCGCAAGCGCCAGGAGGCCTACAACACGAAGCACGGCATCACGCCGAAGAGCACGCAACGCCGGATCGAGGAGAGCCTCGTCGAGCAGGAGGCCGAGGAAGCGTTGGCGGTGGGCGAAGGCGCCGCCGACCGCGACATCGCCCGCGTGCTGGCAGACATGGAGGCCGAGATGCTGGCGGCGGCGGACGAGCTCCAGTTCGAGCGCGCGGCCACCCTGCGCGATCAGATCGCGGCGCTGCGCACGGGCAAGCCGGCGACGCCGAAACGCCCGAAGGGCCGCCGCTGATCAGCCGAAGCGGCGGGACAGGTCGGCATCCGTCCACTCGACATACGTCCGCCGGCCCCGCGGGCAAGTGCCTGGCTGGGCAGTACGGAACAAGGCCTGCACGAGTTCCGTCAGTTCGGCGTCCGACAGGCCGTCGCCCTTGCGGCGGGCCTTGCTGACGGCGAGTCTGGCGAGGGCGTCGTACGCCAACGAGGGTCGGCCGAAATCGCCTTCGCGCCGGGCCATCTCGGCGAGCAGGTCACGCACGAAGGCCAAGGCCTGCTCGGGCTCGAGCCACGCCGGCAGCGCCTGGATCCGCCAGAAGTTCCGGCCGTATTCCTCGAAGCCGAAGCCGGCGGAAACCAGCAACGACAGGCGCTCTTTGAGCCCCGCGGCGGGCAAGGGCTCGAGCTCGATGCTCAGCGGGACAAGGAGCGGCTGGCTGACCGGCTTCTGCGCGACGAACTGGGCGAGGATCGATTCGTAAAGCACGCGCTGGTGGGCGGCACCCAGATCGAGGACGGCGAATCCGGTCGGGGTCTCGAAGACCGCGCGTTCTTCGCGCAGGCGCGAGAGGAGGCGCCAGCCGAGACGCACGGCCGGCGCATGGGTCGGCGAGGGCGGCGGCACGTAAGCCGGCGGCACATAGGCCGGCGGCGTGGATCCGGCCGAGACCGGCGAGGCGATGGTCGGGGCGACGGCGGTCAGCGGAGAGGCCGGGAGGATGGCTGGGATCGTCTCGGCCGGCAGGCCTTCGTCGGCCCGGGCGCGCAGGACCGCGAGGACGGACTCGATCAGGAAGTTGCGGACCTTGGCCTCGTCGCGGAAACGCACCTCGCGCTTGGCGGGGTGGACGTTCACATCGACCCAGGCCGGGTCCATCTCCAGGAAGACGAAGGCCAGAGGGTAGCGGCCCTTCGGGATCAGGGTGTGGTAGCTCTCCGTCAGCGCGAAGGCCATTGTGCGGCTGTCGACCGGGCGGCCGTTGACGACCGTGACGAGGTCCTGGCGCGTCCCGCGGCTGACGCCGGGCTTACCCAGCAGGCCGCTGAGGCGCATGCCCGGTCGTTCGAAGAGCGGCATCAGCGTGACCTCCTCGGCGACCTGACGTCCCCAGATCTCGCGGACGCGGTCCAGCAGCGGCGCGTTGCCCGGCGAACGGAAGACCTCGCGGCCGTCTTCGCGCAAGAGGAAGCCGACTTCGGGATGGGCGATCGCGTAAAGACGGACGAGGCGGACGATGTGCGCGGCCTCGGTCTCGTCGGACTTCAGGAACTTCAGGCGGGCCGGGACCGGGTGGAAAAGATTCGCGACCTCGATGCGCGTGCCCGGCGCCATCCCGTGGTCGCGGCGATGGACGAGCTTGCCTCCGTTGACCGCGATCTCCGGGCCCGAGGGGGCCGCGGCCGGACGCGTCTGCAGCGTGAAGCGGGCCACGCTGGCGATCGAAGGCAGCGCCTCGCCGCGGAAACCGAAGGTCGCGATGCGATCGAGGTCGGAAGCTAGCCGGATCTTGCTGGTCGCGTGGCGTTCGAGGCTCAGCAGGGCTTCGTCACCCGTCATGCCCTTGCCGTCGTCCTCGACGATCATGCGGGCCTTGCCCCCGCGGGAGAAGTCCACCGTCCCGCGGCGCGCGCCGGCGTCGAGGGAGTTCTCCAGCAGTTCCTTGATGACCGCGGCCGGGCGCTCCACCACCTCGCCGGCGGCGATCTGGTTGGCCACGGTCGGCTCAAGGATGCGGATGGTCGACATGGTCAGGCAGGCCCGGGTGAGGACCGTCCGGAGGGACGGCCGAGGACGCGGCTGGGGCGGACGGAAGGCACCCGCAGACCTTTGCCCGCGACCCCCTCCCCTGCAAGTCGAACGGCTCGGACACGGTCTTTGTTGCGCCCGGCCCAAGGATGCCAACCTTGCTGTCGTGTCGAATCGCCTGGCCCACGAAAGCTCCCTCTACCTCCGCCAGCACGCGGCCAACCCCGTGCATTGGTGGCCTTGGTGCGCCGAGGCTTTCGCGG
>JBJTAX010000122.1:0-8066 GCA_046091055.1 Verrucomicrobiota bacterium
TTCGTCTTCCAGCCCGCGGAGATGGCCGCCGCGGTGATGGTGATGCCGCGCTCGCGCTCCTGCTCCATCCAGTCGGTGGTGGCGGTGCCGTCGTGCACCTCGCCCATCTTGTGGACGACCCCGGTGTAGAAGAGGATGCGCTCGGTGGTGGTGGTCTTGCCCGCGTCGATGTGCGCGGCGATGCCGATGTTGCGCGTGTGCTCCAAGGGGAACGCGCGGTTCGGGGAGTTGAGGTCGGAAAGCTTGGCCATGGTTGGAGCCGTTCGTTGTCTGTCTGCGAAGTTACCTGCGGATTACCACTTGAGGTGGGCGAAGGCACGGTTGGCCTGAGCCATCTTGTGCGTCTCTTCGCGCTTCTTCACCACGTTGCCGGTGTTGTTGTAGGCGTCGACGAGCTCGGCGGCGAGGGCTTCGGACATCGTGGTGCCCTTGCGGCCCGCGGCGGCGGCGGCGACCCAGCGGAGCGCGATGCTGTTCTGACGCTCAGCGGAGACTTCGACCGGGACCTGGTAGGTGGCTCCGCCGACGCGGCGGCTCTTCACCTCGAGCTTCGGACGGCAATTCTCGAGGGCGCCGAGCAGGAGCTCGACGGGATTGCCCTTCATCAGCTTCTCGCTGACCTTCTCGATCGCGCCGTAGACGATGCCTTGGGCGATGGACTTCTTGCCGGACTTCATCACGACGTTGATGAGCTGGCTGATGAGGGGAGAGCCGTAACGGGCGTCCGGAAGGTGGGCGCGCTTGGCTGCTTTGCGACGACGAGACATGGGCTGAGAGGAGTTGGGGGCGGAAACGGATTAGGCCTTCTTTTCCTTCGGGCGCTTGACGCCGTACTTGGAGCGGGAGCGACGACGCTTCTCGACGCCGGAGCAGTCGAGGGGTCCGCGGACGATGTGGTAGCGCACGCCGGGGAGATCCTTCACGCGGCCGCCGCGGACGAGGACGACGGAGTGTTCCTGGAGCTTGTGTCCTTCGTCAGGGATGTAGGAGATGACTTCCTGGCCGTTCGTCAGGCGCACCTTGGCGACCTTGCGTTGGGCCGAGTTCGGCTTCTTCGGCGTACGGATCATGACCTGCACGCAGACTCCGCGGCGGAAGGGCGAGTTGTTCAAGGCAGGCGACTTCGACTTGGCCTTGGGTTGGACACGCGGTTTACGGACGAGCTGGTTGATGGTAGGCATGGACCTCGGTAAATAGGGAAAAGAGGGTTTGGGCATAGGGGTCGAAGCCCCTCATGCAAGCGGAAAGTGCGGGGATTTTAAGGTTTCTTTACAGGGCTTACGTCCGACCGTCGGGGTCGCGTCTTTTTTTGGCGGGACAATTATCCTCTGCCTCGCCAATAATGAGAGTTCAGCCCATGACGAACCCACGCCTGCCCTTCTATCTCCTGCTGGGCATGTCCTGCCTCGTCGGCCTGGGCCAGCCCACCCCCCCGGCCGCCGCGCCGGCTGGCCCGATTGTCACGAGTGAGGACGCCTCGGACGCGGAAATCATCATTCTGGCCGGCCTTCCCCAATCGAAAGACAAGGAGGCCATCCTCAGCTACGCCCGCCAGACCTATATCAAAGCCGACCTCATCAAGGACAAAACCCTGCTGCAGTTGATCCGTCTGAGCCTTTCGAAAATCGAAGATCACCCCGAAAACGCGCCCCAAATCCGCCAACAGCACCTGAATCAACTCGCCGATTACTTCACCCAAGAAGGCATGGCGGCCCAGGAAGCGGGCAAAATGGAGGACGCCCTGCGGCTCGCGCAAGTGGCGGTGCGTTGCAATCCGGGCAGCGCTAAATCTAAGTTGTTCTATGCCAACTTCTTACACTCTATAGCCGGTCGCACTGATGACGCCGTCCAGACCCTGAAACATGGCCTCGAATTCCTTCCCGTCGATGACCCCCTCACCAAAGACTACCTGGAACGGTATTTCCAACTGCTCCAAGCCCGGGAACGGGATCAGGAAGTCATCGAAGACAGCCTGAATCTGCTGCGTAATACCAAGAATATCTCGGTAGGGATGCGCGACGTGCTCTCCCTTTCCGCCGCGACTTCGCTTTACTGGATCGGCAAGTACCCCGATGCCGTCAACCTCATCACTGCCAGCGGTTTAGAGTCAAATCCCAGCGGCCTCCTCCTCAAGGCCCGCGCGCTCTTCGAAGGGGGCAAGACCCAGGAATCCATCACCCTGCTGGAATCCAAAATCTCCGCCTTCGGAGGCCAAGGCCGTGACGCGGTGCTATCGCAGCTCGCTCGCTATCATATCCTGCTCGGTCAGCACAAGATGGCGCTGTCCGTGACGCATGAACGGATCGCCCTCGATGAGAAAGCGCCGTTTCCGCAGATCCAGAAACTCCACCTCCTGGACAGGCTGGGCAACAAAGAGGAATTCGACAAGCAGCTGCGGCTCATCTTCGGGCGCTACTCGAACAGCTCGGCGCCGATGCTGGCGCTGGCCAACTTTGCGGCCGAAAGAGGCTATGCCGAACTCACCGGCGCCATCGCCATCATCGCCGACCAGCAGGGCTTCGAACGGTCCACGTTCGGCACCTTGCACCTCGAAGCGCTCGTGCGCGGGCCGGACCCGGGCCAGGCGATCGCGCAGTACCAGCAGATCACCGCGGCGGACCGGACCTACTTCAAGGCCAAGGAGCCCCTCGTCCAGGCCTTGCTCGGCATCGCCCACCATGCCCGCGCGAAGCCCGACGCGGCGGCGACCAAGCGCGACCGCGACATCGGCGACCGCTACCTGACGGAATTCCTCAAGGCGAAGAACCTCGGTCCGGAAGCCTACCGCTCCGTCGGCCGTCATCTCCGCGTCATCAGGGCCGGCGACGCGGCGGTGCGCGTCCTCGAGGCCGGCGTGACGAATCACCCTCGCCATTCCCAGCTGCGCGCGGATTTCATCTCCGCTCGCATCCTGGCCGGCCAGACCGAGGCCTACGGCAATCGCAAGGCGATGGCCGACGAACTCGAGGCGCTGCTCGGCATGCGTCGACCATCTCCCGCGGTCTGGCAGGAGGCGGTGTCGTGGTTGCGCACGGAATCGAAGCTCCCCCCGGAACGCCTGCGCAAACTCGAAGCCGCCTGCGCCTCCCTCGTCCGCAGCAACCTCGACCCCGAGGCCCTCAACGGTTTCTGAGCCATGACGACCCTCGCCGACCGGCGGGCGCGGCTCGTCGCGGAGCTCGAGCCCTTCGCCGACCCGCACGAGCGCTTCCACTACGTGATCGATCGCGCCAAGTCGGCTCCCGCCCTTTCCGCCGACCTGAGGCTCGACGCCTTCCTGATCGAAGGGTGCACGTCGAACCTCTGGCTGGTCCCCTCGCTCGAGGCCGGCCTCTGCCGCTTCCGCTGCGACGCCGATTCGCTCATCACCAAGGGCGTGGCGAGCCTGGTCTGCGAATTCTACGACGGCGCCGCGCCCGCGGAAGTCGCCGCGACCGACGCCGATTTCCTGTCCGCGGTCGGCATCACGCAGCACCTCTCGCCCAACCGCCGGAACGGCCTGACCAACCTCGTCGGGAAGATCCGGGCCTTCGGCCGCGCGGCGGCAGGCGGCTGATGCGGTCCATCGCGCGGGCTTATGAGGCGGCGCGATGGTCGGGTTGGGATTTGCCCCCGCAGGCGGGACGGCTGAGATGAACCCATGAGCCAGACGGAACCCGCCGCGCCCGATCGCCGCCTCTTCGGGCTGTGCCTGCTCGCCCTCGGCTGGTCGGTGCTGGTGCTCCAGGCCGGAGGGTTCACGACGAGCATCCGCGCGGGCATGGCGTTCCTCGACTGGCCGCTGTCCAACGGCTCGGTCAACCCGCCGGGCTGGCTGACGGAAATCGACAAGTTCGCCGAGCACTCGCACCGCCTCGCCGCCGCCGGACTCGGCCTGCTCTGCGTCGTCCTCGCGGTCGCCCACTTCTTCCGCGAGCCGCGCCGTCCGGTGCGCCTTGCTTCCTATGCGCTCCTCGGCCTCGTGGTCTTCCAAGGGCTGCTCGGCGGGCTGCGCGTGCTGCTCGACCGCCTCAACATCGGCGGAGAGGGAAATCTCAAGGCCGTGTCCTTCGCCGTCGGCCACGCGGTCAACGCCCAGCTGACGCTCGCCTTGCTCGCGGGGATCGCCCTCGCGCATTGCGCGGCCTGGCGGCGTCCTTCCGGCGCGGCTCCGGCTTCCCTGCGCCGCGCGGGCGAGACGGCCGTCGCCCTCACGTTCGCGGTCATCGTGATGGGCGCCGTCATGCGTCAGGGACGCTTCACGGCATGGGTCAGCGCCCCCGGCGAAGGCCTTTTCATCCCCGACGGCGGCGAAGGCGCGGTGTGGTGGGTCAATTTCCTGCACCGCGCCGGCGCGCTCGTCGCCGCGGCGGCGGTGCTCGTCTTCGCGGTCCGCCTCGCTCGGCAAGGTTTTCCGACCCCCCGCTGGGCCTCGCTGGTCGGATTGGTGTTCCTTCAGGTCTTCCTCGGGATCCTGAGCATCCGGCTCCCGCTGAACCCGCACGTGCGCACGGTCCATCTGGTGACGGGCGCCGCGCTGTTCTCGTCGCTTTGCGCGGCCGCGTTGCTCGCCCGCAAGGCGTCCGCGGACCGGCCGGCCTGAAAGCGGAGGATTTGCCTTTAACCCCTCGCGTAAACCCGACACGACAGCATCGATGAGCGAACGCGCCGGATCCTTGCCTGCCGCCTACTGGGAGCTGACCAAGCCCCGGCTGTCGTTCCTCTCTGTCCTGACCTCCCTCGCCGGTTATTTCTGCAGCGCGCCCGCGCAACCGACCGACGCCCGCGTCCTCGTCTCCCTCGCCCTCGGCACGGCCCTGGCCGCCGGCGGCTGCGGGGCGGCCAACATGTGGTGGGAGAGCGACGCGGACGCGAAGATGGAGCGGACACGCAACCGTCCGATTCCCGCCGGCCTGATCCGCCCCGGGGCCGTCCTGCTCTTCGGTCTGCTGCTCCTGGTCGCCGGCGTGGGCCTCGTGTGGTTCGGCGCCAACCCGCTGGCCGGCGTCCTCACCGCCGCGACCGCTTTCTCCTACCTTTTCCTCTACACGCCGCTCAAGACGCTGACGTCATGGTGCACGCTCGTCGGCTCTTTGCCGGGCGCGATCCCGCCGATCATCGGCACCGCGGCCAAGCTCGGCGCCATCGACCGCATGGGCTGGCTGCTCTTCGCGCTGCTGTTCTTCTGGCAGGTCCCCCACTTCATGGCCCTCGCGGTGATGTGCCGCGAGGACTACGCCCGGGGCGGCTTCAAGGTGGCCACGGTCGACGATCCGTCCGGCCGCTCGGCGGCGACCTGGGCGCTGGCCTTCATCCTGCCGATGATCGTCGTGGCCGGCGTGATCGCCACGAACTTCTTCCCGAGCTGGACCAGCCCCTACGTCTGGGTCTCGTTCCTCGCCGGCGCGTGGTTCTTCAAGCTCACCCTCGAATTCGCCCTCCCGCAGCGACGGGTCGCGGCCGCCAAGCCGCTCTTCATCGCTTCGATCCTTTACCTCCCGGTCGTCCTGTTGACTCTGACGCTCAACCGGCTTTTCTGAGCCCATGGACGCCCGGGCCGCCAAGCAGGCACTGCGCGCGGAACTGAAGGCCCGCCGCGCCGCCCTCACGCCCCGCGAACTGCAGGTCGCCGGCGACGCGGCCGCCCGGCTGATCACGCAGCTCCCTGAGTGGAAGCAGGCGAAGACCGTCTGTCTCTACGCGTCCTTCGGCGGCGAACTCCCGACTGACGCCCTCCTCGCGCTCACGCTCCTCGAAGGCAAACGCCTGCTGCTGCCGCGCGTGACGAACAAGACGGCGCTCGTCCTCCATGAGGTCGCCGACCTCGGCGCGCTCCGGCCTTCCCGCCTCGGCATCCGCGAACCGGGACCGACCGCGCCGGCGGCGACCTTGGCCGACGCCGGCCTGATCCTCGTCCCGGGCCTGGGCTTCGACGGCGCCGGCCGGCGCCTCGGCTTCGGCGGCGGTTTCTACGACCGCCTCCTGGCGAAGCCCCCTCGGAAGACTTTCCTGCTCGGCCACGCCCACGCTTTCCAAGTCTTGTCGCGCCTGCCGGAAGAAGCGCATGACCTGAAAGTCAAGGCGGTCGTCACCCCGCAGGGCGTGATTCGTTGCCGGGCGCGTTAGCGCGTTTGCCAAGTCGGCGGATTCGTGTCCGATGTTGGGTCCGATGCCCGCCGCCCGACCAGACGCCATCCGCCTCCGCGGGGTCCGCCAGAACAACCTGAAGGGCTTCGACGTCGACATCCCGGTCGGCAAGCTGGTCGTGGTCACGGGCCTCAGCGGCGCGGGCAAATCCTCGCTGGTCTTCGACACCCTGCACGCCGAAGGACAACGCCGCTACGTCGAGACGTTCAGCCCTTACGTCCGGCAGTTCCTCGAGCTCCTCCCCTCGCCGGCCCTCGATTCCGCGGAGAACGTCCGCCCCTCCGTCGCGATCAAGCAAGGCAACGCGGTCCGCACGTCGCGTTCGACCGTCGGCACGATGACCGAACTCTGCGACTGGTTCAAAGTCTGGTTCGCCCATCGCGCCGAATTAGTCGACCCCGCCAGCGGGGAGGTCATCGTCCCGCGCGGGCCCGACGCCGCCTGGTCGGATTCGCTCGCGCGTTTCCCGGGCCTTTCGCTCTCGCTCGCGTTCGCGGTCGCCAAACCAGAGTCGCTGGGCTGGCCGACCATCGCGGAAGAATTCGCTAAGGCCGGCTTCGGCCGCGCCTTCGCCGGCGGCCGACGCATCCGGCTGACGGAGGATGAGATTCCCGCCGCCGCGACGGAACTGCTGGTCATCCAGGACCGCGTGACAGTCGCCCCCGACCAGGCCTCGCGCTTCCATGAGGCGGCCCTCGCGGCCTTCCGCCTCGGCGGCGCCCGCCTGCGCCTGCTCGACGACCAAGGCCACGAGCTGTCCCGCTACAGCGAAGCGCTCGAGTCGCCGGTCGACGGACGCAGGTTCCGCCCGGCCTCGCCCGCGCTCTTCTCTTTCAACTCGCCCGTCGGCGCGTGCCCGGAGTGCCGCGGCTTCGGCCGCGTCATCGGCCTCGACTGGAGCAAGATCATCCCGAATCCGGCGCTGACGCTCGCCGAGGGCGCGATCGCGCCGTTCCAAGGGACGGTCTACGGCGAATCCCAGAAGGACCTCGTGCGCGCCTGCCGCAAGGCGGGCATCCCGCTCGACGTGCCGTGGAAGAAACTCTCGGCGGCACATCGGAAATTCGTCGAGCACGGCGAACCGGGCTACGTCCAAGGTTCCTATGATTCGATGTGGTACGGCGTCCGCGGGTTCTTCCGCTGGCTCGAAGGGACGACCTATAAGATGCACGTGCGGGTGTTCCTCTCCCGCTGGCGCGCCTATGAGTCCTGCCCGAAATGCCAGGGACGTCGCTTTCGCGAGGAATCCCTCTTCTGGCGCTGGCAGGGCAAGACGCTGCCCGAACTCTACGCGGCGTCGGTCTCGGACCTGCGCGCGCTGCTGGCGCCGCTCGCGCCCAGGGATTCGCGTCACCCCGCCGACCACGCGCTCGAAGCCATCCTGGCCCGCCTCGGCTACCTCGAGGCGGTCGGCCTCGGCTACCTCGCGCTTGACCGCCTGTCCCGCACGCTCTCCGGCGGCGAAGTCCAGCGCGTGAACCTGACCTCCTGCCTCGGCGCCTGCCTCGCGGACACGGTCTTCGTCCTCGACGAACCGAGCGTCGGCATGCACGCCCGCGACCTCTCGCGGATGGTCGGCATCCTGCGCAGCCTCGTCGACCAAGGAAATACGGTCGTGGTCGTCGAACACGACGAGTCGGTGATGCGCGCGGCGGACTGGCTGATCGAGATCGGCCCCCGCCCCGGCGCCGAAGGCGGGCGTCTCCTCTACCAAGGCGTCCCTCGGGGCATCCTGAAGGCCAAGGACTCGGCCACGGGCAACTGGCTCTCCGGCCGACGCACGCCGGAAGTCCGGACGCCTCGCCCCATCGGCGACACCACGCCCCGGATCCGCGTGAGCGGCGCGACGGTCAACAACCTCCGCGACTACGGATGCTCGATCCCGCTCGGACGCAGGGTCGGACTCTGCGGCGGCTCGGGCTCGGGCAAAGCCTCGCTGG
>JBJTAX010000123.1:0-10913 GCA_046091055.1 Verrucomicrobiota bacterium
CGTGGCGGTCGAGTTCGAGACGACGGGCGAGAGGTCGCGCACGACGAAACCGGCGACGTGCGGACGGGCGGACTCGAAGTCCTCCTCGTTGACGCCGTAATTGCCCACCTGCGGCGCGGTCATCGTGACGATCTGGCCGAAGTAGGAGGGATCGGTGAGGATCTCCTGATAGCCCGTCATGCTCGTGTTGAACACGACCTCGCCGCAGAGCGTGGCCGCGGCCCCGAACGCCCTGCCCCGAAGAATGGTCCCATCTTCAAGAGCGAGCACGGCAGGTCGGTTCATGAGATGGTTTTGAATGAGGCTTCCGCCCCCGTGTGAAGCAAAAAAAGTTCCCGCGCGAAGATAGTCGCCCGCCGCGACCGCGCCTGCGCCCGGACGAACCCGCCGACGCGTTCAGAAACCGTTGGCCGGATCGCCGCCCAAGGGCGCCGGGGGCCGGGCCCTAGGGTCCAGGCTATCGGCTGCATAGGGCTTATGGACCTGCCACCCCGCCCGGAAGGGAGCTCCGGCCGACTTCACCTGTTCCGTGATGGCCCGCAGGACCGCCGGGACGGCTCGCTGAGACCACTCCGGATGCAGCCAGACGTTGGGACTGAGCCACTTGCCGCCCACGGCCTCGGTCCAGCGGGCGATGCTATCGGGCGCTTCGACGATGAGTTTGACTTCGTCGGCCCGGGCAAGGGACTCCTCCAGCGGGGGCTTCGCCCACTTGGGACTGACGGTCACCCAGTCGAAGCCCCGGGCGATGGGGTAGGCGCCGCAGGTCTCGAGATGGGCCTTGAGCCCCGCCGAGGCCAAGGCCGCGAGCAGCGGCCCTAGGTCATGCACGCAGGGTTCGCCACCGGTGAGGACCACGAACTCCGGGCGGGTTGCGGCGGCTTCGGCGGCCAGCTCAGCCGGGGAGGCCTTACGGACCTGCTTCGGGACGAACTGCGGATGCCAGGTGGACGCGGAATCGCACCAGGCGCACTTCACCGGGCAACCTTGGAGCCGGATGAAGAAAGCTTTGCGGCCGAGATGCACCCCTTCCCCCTGCCAGCTGAGGAACGTCTCATTGACGGGGTAGAGCTCGGCCATGGTCAGGCCTTCGGCTGATAGCTCGCCTTGTTCTTGGTGTCCTCGTGCAGGATGATCTGCCGGACCCAGGCGCGACCGCCGGTCTCCTGACGCACCATCGGGTCGAAGGTCTCGAACAGGAACTGCGCGATGCCTTCGGTGGAGACGGAATCGATGACGAGCGGACGGAACAGCTTCGGGTAATCCTGCAGGAGCTTCTCGCGGACGGGGTCGGTCTTGGCGAACAGGCAGGCGTGATCGAGATGCTCCGCGATCCAGGCCTTGAGGAAACCCAGGCCTCCGAAATCCACCACGAAACCGCGCTCATCAAGCCGCTCGCAGCCGAACTCGATCTCGATGGCCCAGTTGTGTCCGTGCAGGAAGGAGCAATGCCCGTCATGCCGATGCTGCCGATGGGCGAACGGGATGTCTCGGTAGGTCTTGCTGCAGGTGAACATGGGACAGCCTGCAGATAGGAGGGCGGACGGCCGGGTCGCAAGGAAGATGCGGTCGGCGCCGCCATGGAAAGGCCCAAAAAGAGGCCTGCCGCATCCTCATACGGCAGGCGTCGGAAGGCGATGAAGCGGACCGGCCTTAGAACGAGTGCGACAGCCCGATGGACCAGATCTCGCTCGAGTGCACGGGATTCACGAGGCTGCCGTTGGTCCGGGCGGCCAGGTTGTTGTTCTTCAGCGGGGTGCTGTAGAACAGGTAGGCGTTGGTCTTGGCGCCCAGCGCGCAGGTCAGGCCCGCGGCGATGTGCGTGGAGAAGGCCGAGCTCTCGAGGTCTTCGGCGTAGGCGGTGAAGCCGGCGGCGTTCATGGTGTTCTTGTCGCGGAACTGGCGGATCGCCGTGGTCTGGAGCGAGAACTTCAGCGACTCCGTCCAGCCGTAACGCGCGCCGAGCGTGCCGGTCAGCGTGGTGCCGGGCCGGAAGTTGGCGTCATAGGCCACCGCGCCCTGGGCGCCGAGCTGCCAGAAGAACCACGGGTGGTCCGCGTCGGCCGCATACTCGCGGCGGACGGCCAGCTGGAGGTCGGTCGAACCGGTGCCGGGCTGCAGGTAGCGTCGCGAGACGTTCAGCGTGAGATCATCTTCGCCGGTCGGCAGTTTCACGCCGGCGATGACGACGTAGTCAGACCACTTGAAACGGGTCGAGAGGGCGATATCGCCGAGACCACTGACGTCCTGACTGGTGTTGACCGGATTCGGATTTAGCAAGGTGGGGGTGATGTTCGTGCGGATCGTCCGGTCGACGCGCGGGATCGCCAGCGACCAGACCTGGCCGCCGAGATTCGTCTCGAGGGTGGTCGTGACATTGCGGTGCACGGCTAGGAAGTGCGCGTGCGCGTCGTTGTTGCGGCGGTTCTGGTCGACGTAGTCGTATCGGACGTCAAAGGTGAACGGGCTGGTGGCCGCCGCGGGGCGATCCAGCAGATTGTCGACCGGCACGCGGACGCAGCCGCATGGACAGGCCACGGCTTCGGTGTAGACGCCGAGGGCGAGGAGGGAGAAGAGCGCCACGCGGGAAGCACGGGCGGAGAGGAAGGAAGCGTTCATGAAGGGAGGTGTTTTGGGTTTTGTCGCCGGCACGGGTGTGGCGGTCCGCGCAGGCGACGGTGCGCACCGGGAGGTGCGACTTGGATCGAGGGGGTGAGCCACGCGCCGGCCGAACTAACCGCGACCGGCAACGGTGATCAGCCGCGCGCCCTGGGCGGCGGCACCGGCACCTTGCCGGCCCTGGTCAGCCCGACTTCATCCGACGGCCAGGCATGCGCCCGACCCTGAAAATCATGGGGGCCGAGGAAGGCCAGGGCGTCGACGGAGGTGTCCGCCTTGGCCTTCGCCTTCACGGCGTCTTCCTTCGCCAGCGGCTGCTGCTCGCTCTGCTTACGTCCGTCCTGGGCGACCTTGCACATCGCGCAGGGAGCGTCCGCCAAGGCCTTGGTCACCGCCGCGCCGACGGACCGCTGGGCGGCGTTCTCGACCGACATCTTGGTCCAGGCGACGACCTGCAAAAGGTCCCACGACAGACCGGACGCGGCCAGCCACGCCACGAGGGCGAGCCAGGCTAAGGGTCGGCGGAGGCGATGAAGCACATGGGCAGACTGACGGAAACTACGAGCATCTCAACTCTCCAATCGGCGAAACCAAAAGGTCTTAAGTCGCCTTATCATGAGGATAAGACTATCCTGCGTAAGCCGTCGGATCCGGCACGCCGGCGCGGACGAAGGCCTCCTTGCGCTCCACGCAGGTGCCGCACTTGCCGCAGTGCCGGTCTCCCCCGACGTAACAGGACCAAGTCAGGGCGAACGGGACGCCCAGCTCGGCGCCACGGCGCACGATGGCGGCCTTGTCCATGCCCACGAAAGGACGCTCCAGCGAGACCTCGTGCCAGTCGGCGAGCCGGATGGCCTTGTCCAAGGCGTCGGCGAAGGCGGGGCGACAATCGGGATAGATGGCGTGATCGCCCCCATGCGCGCCATAGGCGACCGAAGAAGCCTTGAGCGACATCGCCCAGGCCGCGGCGGACGCGATGAGCAGCATGTTCCGGTTCGGCACGACGGTGGCCTTCATGCTGGCCTCCTCGTAATGCCCTTCGGGCACGGCGACGTGCGCATCCGTGAGCGCGTTGGCGCCGAACAGCGAGGTCACGCCGCGTAGGTCGGCGATCCGGTGCGGGACCTTGAAATGGGCGCAGATCTCGGCGGCGGCGGCGAGCTCGCGCCGATGACGCTGGCCGTAATCGACGGAGAGCGCGTGCGCCTCCCTGCCCTCGGCCACGAGGTGGGCCAGGAGCACGGTGGAGTCCATCCCGCCGGAATGGATGATGACGGTGCGCTTCATCCTGCGGGCAAGTTGGACGCAGACGGAGCCGAGGGCGAGTCCGTTAATCGCGGACCCGGAGCTTGGCGCCGAGCTTGTCGAGGTGCGAGACCGCCACGGCCTCGCCGACCCGCATGGCGGCGGACTCCTTGCGATTGCCGTCGCGCAGGCCGGCAAGGTGCAGCCAGCCGTGGGCGACGTAGAGACGCAGCTCCGTGGCCAGCGTGACGCCGTGCTCTTTCGCGGCCCGGCGGGCCGGGTCGATGTTCACGCAGATCTCGCCGGCGAAAGGTTCGCCCGGGTGCTCTTCGCCGACGACCGTGATGACGTCGGTCACCGGCGGGTCGCCGAGGAATTCGTCGTGCAGCTTGGCGGTCTCCTTGTCACCAAGGAAGGCGATTGAAAGCGAGCCCGCCGGACAACGGTAGCCCTTGAGCTTCTCCAAGGCATGGACGACCCGCTGGACCGAGACCGCGGAGACCTTGGTCTTCGCGTGGCGGACGGAGATCTCGACGACGCGGTTCATGCGGCGGCGAAGGCGGGCTTGAGGCGAGCCCAGAGCTCGGCGAGCGCCTGCGGCAGGACGCGCGTGTCGGCGATGACCGGCATGAAGTTATGGTCGCCGTCCCAGCGCGGCACGACGTGGAAATGGAGATGCGTCGGGATGCCCGCGCCGGCGGCCTGGCCGAGGTTCAGGCCCATGTTGAAGCCCGCCGGGCTCATCACCTTCTGCAGCACGGCCTGACATCGGACGAGGAGGTCCATCATCTCGGCGCGCTCCGCGGCGGTGAGATCGGCCAGTTCGCCGACTTCGCGGTTCGGCAGCACCATCAGGTGGCCGGGATTATAAGGGGAGTTATTGAGGATGACGAAGCCGTGCGCGCCGCGGTGCAGGATCAGATTGGCCTCGTCGTCATGGGCCGCGAGCAGGGCCGCGAACGGACTGCCGGCGCCGGGCTCCTTACGGGAGCGGATATACTGGATGCGCCAGTGCGGGTGGAGTTGCTCGGACATCGGATCAGGAGGCGAAGCCCTTGGGTCGGGCGAGATGCCAATGGCATGCCGTCAGCACGATGCTGTCGAGCGTATCGTAACGCGGACTCCAGCCGAGTTCGCGGCGGACCTTGGAAGCGTCGGCGTAAAGCGCGGGCGGATCGCCTTCGCGGCGCGGAGCGAACTCATGCGGAACCGGGCGTCCGAGGATCCGCGCCACGCTGGCGATGACCTCTTTGACCGAGAAAGGCGTGCCCGTGCCGAGATTGTAGAACAAGCCCTGGCCGGGCTGAGCCAGCTTCGGCAGGACGTCCAAGTGGGCGCGGGAAAGGTCGTCCACGTGGACGTAATCACGCAGGCACGTGCCATCGGGCGTCGGGTAATCCGTCCCGAAGACCTTGAGCGGCGGCCGGCGGCCCAGTGCGGCCGCGATGGCCAGCGGGATGAGGTGCGTCTCCGGCGAGTGGTCTTCGCCGATCGCCCCGTCGGGCGAAGCCCCGGCGGCGTTGAAATAACGGAAGGCCGCGAAGCTCAGTCCGTGCGACCCGGCGAGCTCACGCAGGCGCAGCTCCACGGCGAGTTTCGTCGCGCCGTAAGGATTGATCGGGCGCTGCGGCAGGTCTTCCGTCATCGGCATCCGCTCCGGGACGCCGTAGGTCGCGCAGGTGCTGGAGAAGACGAGCTTCTTGACGCCCTCGGCCAGCATCGCCTGGAGCAGCCCTTCGGTGCGGACCACGTTGTTCTCGTGGTAGCGCTCCGGCTGCTGGACGGACTCGCCGACGTTCGTGAAAGCCGCGAAATCGACGACCACCTCCGCCCGCGTCTCGCGCAGGGCGGCGCGGACGGCGGCTTGGTCGCCCATGTCGGCGCGGAAGAGCTTCACCCCGATGGGGACGGACTCCGCATGGCCGTAGGAAAGGTCGTCCAACACGGCGACCGCATGCCCGGCGGCCACGGCCTGCCGGACGCAATGGCTGCCGATGTAGCCGGCACCGCCCACCACGAGCACGTTCATGAAGGCAGATAATCCCCGCCGAACGGCCTAGGCAAGCGGGATAGGGTCGCCGGACGCTCCAAAACCTTGCCAGCGCCGTCCCGAACCTCCTATCTGCACGCATTCATGGACACTTCGGAAACAAAATCCGGCAGCTACGATTCCGCCGCCTTCGAACAGAAGTGGCAGGCCGCCTGGAAAGCCGGCGCCACCTTCCGCACCGAGCCCATCTCCTGCGGCAAGCCGAAGTACTACGTCCTGGACATGTTCCCCTACCCCTCCGGCGCCGGCCTGCACATCGGCCACCCCGAGGGCTACACCGCCTCAGACATCCTCGCGCGTTATAAGAAGGCCAACGGCTTCAACGTCCTCCACCCGATGGGCTGGGACGCCTTCGGCCTGCCCGCCGAGCAGCACGCGATCGCCACCGGCGAGCACCCGGCGGTCCAGACCAAGCGCAACATCGATAACTTCCGTCGCCAGCTCCAGATGCTCGGCTTCGCCATCGATTGGGACCGCGAGCTCTCGACCACCGACGAGAACTACTTCCGCTGGACGCAGTGGATCTTCCTGAAGCTCTTCCGTCACGGCCTCGCCTACGTCTCCGAGAAGCCGGTCTGGTTCTGCCCTGCCCTCGGCACCGTCCTCGCCAACGAGGAAGTCCTGAACACCCCGGAAGGCCCGCGCTCCGACCGCGGCAACCATCCGGTCGAACGCCGCCCGATCCGCCAGTGGGTCCTGCGCATCACGGCCTACGCCGACAAGCTCATCGAGGGCCTCGACCATGTCGACTGGCCCGATTCCACCAAGCGCCTCCAGAAGAACTGGATCGGCAAGTCCGAAGGCGCAGAAGTCACGTTCCAGCTCGACGGCCATGCCGAGACCCTGACCGTCTTCACGACCCGTCCGGACACCCTTTACGGCGCGACCTACATGGTCATCGCCCCCGAGCACCCGCTCATCGGCAAGCTCACCACGGCCGCCCAGAAGAACGCCGTCGAAAGCTACGTCGCCTCGGTCCGCAACAAGACCGACCTCGAGCGCACCGACCTCGCCGACAAGAAGAAGACCGGCGTGTTCACCGGCGCCTACGCCATCAATCCTGTCAACGGCGCTAAGATTCCCGTCTGGACCGCCGACTACGTGCTCATCACCTACGGCACCGGCGCGATCATGGCCGTGCCGGCGCACGACGAACGCGACTGGGAATTCGCCAAGGAATTCAAGCTCCCGATCGTCCAGGTCGTCGGCTCCAAGGAAGCCGTGGACGTCAACGAGAAGCCCTGGACCGAAGACGGCCCGATGGTGAACTCCGGCCCCTTCGACGGCCTCTCCGCCGGCGAGACCAAGAAGAAGATCACCGCCGACCTCGCCGCCAAGGGCCAGGGCAAGCTCGCCGTGAACTTCAAGCTGCGCGACTGGCTCTTCTCGCGTCAGCGCTACTGGGGCGAGCCCTTCCCCCTTCTCTGGGTCTCCCGCGAAGACTACGCCAAGATCCCGGCCGACTCCGAAGTACGCGAGTTCCTTCCGAAGGAGCCCGTCACCTGCCAGCTCAACGGCGTCGAAGTCTGCGCCGTGCCGCTGACGTCCAAGCAGCTCCCCCTCACCCTTCCGACCGTCAAGTCCTACCAGCCCTCCCCGACCGGCGACTCGCCGCTCTCCAAGGAACCGGAATGGACCGAAGTCTGGTACGACACCGCCTCCGGGGCCACCGTCCCGCAGTCGCAGCCGCAGCCCGGCCCGCTCTGGATCAAGGCCTCGCGCGAGACGAACACGATGCCCCAGTGGGCGGGCTCCTGCTGGTACTACCTCCGCTACATCGACCCTAAGAACGCCGAGGCCCTCGCGTCCAAGGCGGACCTGGAATACTGGGGCTGCCCCGACTTCTATATCGGCGGCGCCGAGCACGCGGTGCTCCACCTGCTGTACGCACGCTTCTGGCACCGCTTCCTCCACGAGATCGGCGTCCTGCCGACCGCCGAACCGTTCAAGAAGCTCTTCCACCAGGGCCTCATCATGGGCGAGGACGGCGAGAAGATGTCCAAGAGCCGCGGCAACGTCGTGAACCCGGACGCCATCGTCAAGGACCACGGCGCCGACGCCCTCCGCATGTACCTGATGTTCCTCGGACCGCTCGAGGCCTCCAAACCTTGGAACTCCGACGGCATCATCGGCATCACCCGCTTCCTCAAGCGCCTCTGGCGCCTGGCGATCGATGAGAACACCGGCGCGGCCTCCGCCAAGCTGAGCGCCGACGGCGCCGAATCCGAAGAACTCGTCCGCGAGCTCCACCGCACCATCCAGAAGGTCGAGAAGGACATCGAGACCCTGCAGTTCAACACCGCCATCTCGCAGATGATGATCCTCATGAACGTCGCCGAGAAGTCGCCGGCCCTGCGCCGCGCGACCGTCGAGGACTTCGTGCGCCTCGCCGCCCCGTTCGCCCCGCACGTGTGCGAGGAGATCTGGGCGCGCCTCGGTCACCAGGAAAGCATCACCGCCGCCGGCTGGCCGAAGCTCGACGTGTCCAAGCTCGTCGAGACCACCGTCGAGGTCATCTTCCAGGTCAACGGCAAGGTCCGCGCCACCGCCAAGGTCGCGAAGGACATCCCCAAGGACGCCCTGCTCGCCCTGGCCAAGACCCACGCCGACGTGCTCAAGTTCACCGACGGTAAGCCCGTCGTGAAGGAGATCGTCGTCCCGGGCAAGCTGGTGAACATCGTCGTCGCCGGCTGAGCGTCGCCCGCTAAGCCAACAAAAAGGGCCCCGTCATGGGGCCCTTTTCGTTTGCCGTGATGGCGAGGCTCAGCCGACCAGCCAAGCCCAGGCCATCGGGCCGAAGATGAAGATCGAGAGAATCAAAGCGACGTAACCGACGAGGGTGGCGGCCTTGGCCAAGTCACCCTTCTCAGACTTCTCACCCATC
This sequence comes from Verrucomicrobiota bacterium, assembly GCA_046091055.1. Lineage (GTDB taxonomy): Bacteria > Verrucomicrobiota > Verrucomicrobiia > Opitutales > UBA953 > UBA953. The sequence goes on from JBJTAX010000123.1 coordinate 8,799, forward strand.
TTGGAGAAGACCAATCCAGCAAGGCTCAGAAGGAGACCCCCGACGGCCAGTTTTCCGATCGCACCTATCGAGAACGAGAAGAAGAGCGCCGTGAGACCCAAGGTCGAAAGCACAATCGAAGCGATGGAGTAGGATGCGCCGTTCTCGTCGGTTCCGAGGCTGGCCATGTCGAGTTTGGGAACGAGGATATGGTGCAAAGCGAACGCCAGCACGTAGGCGAAGGCGCAAATACTGAAGAGAATGCCGTAACCATTAACCGGATCGGCATCGAGCAGACGGCCGGCGATGATAGGGAACGCCATGCCGCCCAACGAGCCGACGAAACCACCGAGGCCAGAGACCGAGGCGACTGCCTGCTTAGGGAAGGTGTCGGAGATCGTCGCGTAAAGGCTGGCGGACCAAGCCTGGTGGGCCGAAGCGGCGAAGGCGATGAGCAGCACCGCTTCCCACATGCCGAGGCCGCGGACGAAGAAGATCGGCAGCGAACAGAGGGCGAAGATGAGCATCGAGACCTTGCGGACCTTGACGATGTCGTGGCCGCTCTCGGCGAGGCGCTTGACGAGCCAGCCGGCGAAGATGCTGAGGACCGTGACGATGCTATAAAGGACGACCAGCGGCAACATGGAGCCCTTGAGGTCAAGGTGCTGCTCCTTCTTGAAGTAGTCAGGCAGCCAGATCAGGTAGAACCACCAGACCGGGTCGGTGAGGAACTTGGCGAGCATGTAGGCCCATGCCTGACGCGTACCGAGCAGGCGGACCCAAGCGACCTTCTCAGTCGGCGCTTCCTCGCCCTCGACGACAGGAGCCTCACGGAACATGGGAATCCAGAAGAACAGCCACACCACGCCGAGCAGACCGGCGAAGACGAACGTCGAGCGCCAGCCGAAGGCCGCGGCCATGGGCAGGATGACGGCGGGGGCGATCACGGCACCGATGTTAGTCCCCGAATTGAACAAGGCATTGGCGAAGGCTCGCTCACCACGAGGGAACCACTGCGCGACGGTCTTAATCGCCGCCGGGAAGTTGCCGCCTTCGCCCAGACCCAAGGCCATGCGAGCCCAGCGGAAACCCGAGACCGAGCCGACCAACGCGTGAGCGGCGGCGGCGGCGGACCAGGCGATGATCGAGAAAGCGTAGCCGATCTTCACGCCGAAGCGGTCGATGAACCAGCCGAACCCGAGGAGCCCCAGAGCATAGGCGCCCTGGAAGGCCGCGTTGACGATGCCATACTGTTCGTTCGTCCATTTCAGCTCGGCGTCGAGCAAAGGCTTGAGGAGCGCCAGAATCTGGCGGTCGACGTAATTGATTGTCGTGGCGAAGAACAGGAGGGCCAGAATGACCCATCGGTGCGAGGGGGCTCCGGAGTTTTTGGCAGGGGTCGACATAAAATCGGGGTGGGGCTACCAAACGCCGTTTTCGAGGTAAGTCCACCCCAGAAGTCCTGTTGACGGAACAAGGCCATAAAGCCACTAATGACCGAGAATATACCTATGACGAAGCCGCGCATCCTCCTCACGACCACCTCCTTCCAGGACACCCCGGGCGAACACCATAAGATGCTCGCCGAAACGGGCTGGGAAGTGGTCACCGCCCGCGGGCCGCTCAATGAAGCCGACACGCTGGCGCTTATGGGCCAGTTCGACGGCTACATCTGCGGCGACGATATGATCACGGCCGCCGTGATCGAGAAGGCCCTCCCCCGACTCAAGGTCGTCTCCAAGTACGGCATCGGCGTCGACAAGATCGACGTGAAGACCCTGACGGCCAAGGGCATCCCCCTGCTCTTCACCCCCGGCGTCAACCACACCACCGTCGCCGAGCACACCTTCCTCCTGCTCCTCGCCCTCGAGAAGAACTTCTATTTCCACACGGACTCCACCCGCTCCGGCGGCTGGAAGCGCAAGACCGGCCATGAGCTGCTGGAGAAGACCATCGGCATCATCGGCATGGGCCGCATCGGCAAGGAGGTCGCCGTCCGCGCCCGCGCCTTCGGCATGAAGGTCGTCGGCTTCGACCTCTACTGGGACGACAAGTTCGCCGCCCAATACGATGTGAAGCGTGCCGCGACGATGGACGAGGTCTTCGGCGTCTCCGACTACCTCTCCCTCCACACCA
>JBJTAX010000124.1:0-16009 GCA_046091055.1 Verrucomicrobiota bacterium
TACCGCGTGCCGGTCGCCCGCCTCGCCGCCGCCCAGGCCGCGATCGAGGAGAAGCGCGCCGCCAAGAAGTAAGCCGTCCGGCACAGGACACAGCGAAGGGGCGCACCGCACGGTGCGCCCCTTTTTCGTGCCTGGGCGGGAAGCAAGGGCCGCAACCAGCGTAAGAAATAGACCGAGGCATGGACAGCCGCGGCCGAGGCGGAAGAGCACGACGTCATCGGACGGAACGGGACCGTTGCCACGGCTGATTCGCTCGGCAGGCAAGCGGCGTAGCCGATTCATCGGCCTGCTAAGTCCTTGCGACAAGCCGATACTGGGGCTATCCGTTCAATATGATCAGCCGCCCCGCTGACGAATCATGACCCAACCCGCCTCCTCCCGCGAACTGCCCGTCGCCCTCAGCATCGCCGGTTCGGACAGCGGCGCGGGCGCCGGCATCCAGGCCGACCTGCTGACCTTCGCCTCGCAGGGCGTGTTCGGCACGACCGCGATCACGTGCCTCACCGCGCAGAACCCGCGCGGCGTCTCCGGCATCCAGGCGAGCCCCGCGCCGTTCGTGACGGAGCAGTGCGCGCAGGTCGCGGCGCATTTCCGCCCCAAGGCCCTCAAGACCGGCATGCTGCTCAACGCCGAGATCGTCCTCGCCGTCGCGGACTTCATCCAGACCTCCGGCATCCCCGCGGTCGTCGATCCGGTGATGGTCGCCACCAGCGGCGCCACCCTGCTCGCGCCCGACGCCATCGCCGCCGTGAAGACGCGGCTCATCCCGCGCGCCGCGGTCGTGACCCCGAACCTCGACGAAGCCACGCTCCTGCTCGGACGGAAATCGCTCGGCGGCGTCGCCGAGGCGCTCGAGCTCGCGCGGGCCTTCGGCGTGCCGTTCCTGCTCAAGGGCGGCCATGCTGAGGGCGACGACCTGACCGACTGCCTTGCCTGGCCGACCGGCGAGACCAAGACTTTCACCGCCCGCCGGGCGCCGAACGTGGACACCCATGGCAGCGGCTGCACCTTGTCGGCGGCGATCGCCGCCCAACTGGCCAAGGGCAAGAGCCTCGCCGAAGCGGTCACCATCGCCCATGCGTACCTCCAGGGGGCGATCCACGGCCCGATCCAAGTCGCGGGGTTGAATTGTATTAGGCATCTCTGAGATAGGGCTAGGGCTAGGGCTAGGGTTAAGCCGAAATGAGGGTTAAGGATTGGTTTAAGAGGGAAAAACGGGGGTAAACATTCCCTGTTTTGCTTAAAATTAGGCATAACTTACCCAGCCCTAACCCTGCCCCTAGCCCTAGCCCTTTTAGGGCCTTGTTTACCCCCACTTATTCACACTTGCCCCCGCAAGCCGGCGACCTTTTCTAACCCATTCCCTGCAGGCTCGACCTGCCCCCACCGACCATGCCCAAAAAGAACGCCGCCCAGAAGTCTACCGCCACCGCCCCCTCGGCCGTCTCGGCCAAGACCGGCGTCAAGATGCGCGGTTGCGACGTCATGGTCCGCTGCCTCGAGAACCTCGGCGTCGACACCATCTTCGCCTACCCGGGCGGCGCCTCGATGGAGCTGCACCAGGGCCTCACCCGTTCCAAGAAGATCCGTACCATCCTGCCCCGTCACGAACAGGGCGGCGCCTTCATGGCGCACGGCTACGCGCGTTCGACCGGCAAGCCCGGCGTGTGCATGGCGACCTCCGGCCCCGGCGCGACGAACCTCGTCACCGCGATCGCCGACGCGCACATGGACAGCATCCCGCTGATCTGCATCACCGGCCAGGTCTACCAGCAGTTCATCGGCCGCGCCGCGTTCCAGGAGACCGACTTCTACGGCATGACCCTGCCGATCGTGAAGCACTCGTTCCTCGTCCTCGATTACAACGAGCTGCCGAGCATCATGTACAAGGCCTTCAAGATCGCCACCACCGGCCGCCCCGGTCCCGTGGTGATCGACATCCCGAAGGACATCCAGCAGCAAGAGTGGGTCCCGGTCTTCCCGAAGACCCCTGACGACGTCTCCATCCCCGGCCTGCCGACGCCGCCGAAGTGCGCCGACAGCGAGCTGGAGCAGGTCCTGCGCCTGATCGAAGGCTCCAAGCAGCCCGCGATCTACATCGGCGGCGGCATCCTTTCCGGCGACGCCCACAAGGAGCTCCGCGCCTTCGCCGAAGCCACCGGCATCCCCGTCGCCTCCACGCTGATGGGCCTGGGCGCCTTCCCCTGCGACCACCCGCAGTCCCTCTACTGGTACGGCATGCACGGCACCGTCGCCGGCAACTGGGCCGTCTGCAAGAGCGACCTCCTCATCACCATGGGCGCCCGCTTCGACGACCGCATCACCGGCGCCGTCGAGAAGTTCGCCCCCGACGCCACGATCGTCCACATCGACATCGACCGCTCCGAGCACCAGAAGAACAAGTTCGCGCACTACCCGATCCACTCGGACATCAAGCACGCGCTCTCCCGCCTCACCGCGCTCAGCAAGAAGGGCTTCAAGAAGCCTGACCTGAAGAAGTGGTACGAGACCATCAACGGCTGGAAGAAGGAGCACCCGTATCCGTTCAGCTACGAGCGCAAGACGAAGCACATCCTCCCGCAGGAGGCCGTCCAGGTCCTCTTCGAGGAGTCGAAGGGCAAGGCCATCATCTCCACCGGCGTCGGCCAGCACCAGATGTGGGCCCCGCAGTACTATCACTTCAGCGAACCTCGCCGCTTCGTCAGCTCGCTCGGCGCGGGCACGATGGGCTTCGGCCTCCCGGCCGCCATCGGCGCCAAGGTCGCCCACCCGGACAAGCAGGTCATCGACATCGACGGCGACGGCTCCTTCCTGATGAACATCCAGGAGCTGGCGTGCATGAAGATCGAGAAGATCAACGCCAAGGTCCTCCTCCTCAACAACCAGCACCTCGGCATGGTGGTGCAGTGGGAAGACCGCTTCTACGCCGGCACCCGCGGCCACACCATCCTCGGCGACGCCAAGAACATCGGCTCCCCCGACAACCCGGGCGGCCTCTACCCCGACTTCGTGAAGATCGCCAACGGCTTCGGCATCAAGGCCCGCCAGGTCATGAGGCGCGAGGAGCTCCGCGAGGCCATGCGCGAGATGCTCGACCATGACGGCCCTTACCTCCTCGACGTCGTCGTCCCGTACACCGAGCACGTGCTGCCCTTCATCCCGCAGAAGAAGTCGGCGATGGAGATCCTGACGAAATAATCCTGGAAGGATTATTTCGAGGGGACACGCGGGCAAGGGGACACGGGGACAAGGGGAATAAGTGAACAGGGGCGCGACAGCGCCCCTGCTGCTTTGGCATCTGGTCTCAGCGGCTGGCGGTTCGCGGTTGGCGGTTAGGCCGATACATCGGGCAGGGGCACGATTCATCGCGCCCTCCATCACGACGGGCGCGACGAGGCCACGCCCCTACCCTCGGCCGTCCTGCGGCGGCAAGGCAGGTCTGACCGGTAACCGGATGAGCGTATTCATTCCCAGGTGGCAGCCCCAGGTGGCGGGTGGCCGCATGAGGTAGGGACGTGATTGCCGTCACGTCCGTTCGCGCGCGCACAGGGAGGTAAAACGAGCCTAGCGAAGAGCCGACGAAACCACCTCGACTTCGGTCTCGAACGGCGGCGATGGCAATCGCCGCCCTACCTCAAGACAGGCATCGGGTAAGCGCTGACCACCCTTGGTCAGCCGCGGTCGAGCGGGCCGCTCGACCCTACCTCGAGACAAGGCCCATTCTCAGGTCCCGGGTCTCAGCCATCAGGTATCTGGTTCGGGTATTCGGGCACAGGTACAGGTCCCGGGACCGTTACCCGATCCTGTTCCTGAACCCGTACCTGCAGCCGAGACCTGAGACCCGAAATGGTCTCTCCTAACCGCTAACCGCCAGCCGCTGATACCTAGGCGTCGCGGCTGCGCCGCGACGCTCAGTGCCCCGCGAGCCAGCGTTCGGCCTCGATCGCGGCGCGGCAACCCATGCCGGCGGCGGTGACGGCCTGGCGGTAGACGTGGTCGGCGCAGTCGCCCGCGACGAAGACCCCCGCGACGCGGGTGCTGACGGTGTTGGCGCCGGCGACGAAATAACCGCCTTCGTCGACCTCGAGGGCCGGCGTGAAGGCCTGGGAATTGGGCACGTGGCCGATGGCCACGAAGACGCACTTCACCGCGAGGTCGCGGGCGGCGCCGGACTTCTCGAGGACGCGGAGGGTGTGGACCTTGGCGTCGCCGAGGATCTCCTGCGGGGTGACGTTCAGGACGAGCTCGATCTTCGCGTGGGCCTTGACGCGCTGGACCATGATGTCGGAAGCGCGGAAGGTGTCGCGACGGTGCACGAGATAGACCTTGGAGGCGAAGCGGGTGAGGAAGAGGGCCTCTTCGCAGGCGGAGTCGCCGCCGCCGACGACGGCGACCGGGACGTCCCGGTAGACGGCGCCATCGCAGGTCGCGCAGGTGGTCACGCCGTTGCCGCCGTAGTAATGCTTCTCGCCGGGGATGCCGAGGAGGCGGGGCGAGGCGCCGGTGGCGATGATCACGGCCTTGGCCTCATAGGTGGCCTCGCCGCCCTTGAGCTTCTTGACCGGGCCGGAGAAATCGACCGAGTCGATGCGGTCCCAGGCGAACTTCGCGCCGAAACGCTCGGCCTGACCCTTCATGTTCGTGATCAGTTCGTTGCCGTCGACGCCGTGGACGAAACCGGGGAAATTCTCGACCTCCGAGGTCGTGGTCAGCTGACCGCCGGGCTGGCCGCCTTCGAGCACGAGGGGCGCGAGGCCCGCGCGGGCGGCGTAGATGGCGGCGGTGAGGCCGGCGCAGCCGGTACCGAGGATAAGGACGTTTTCAGCCATGGATGAATCCCATCTTGAGGGCAGGACGACAGCCGCAAGGCGGAAAACCCGATGTGAACAACCCGAGTCAAGGCTTGCCCCGGGGGGCGGGGACGGGGTTTGCTACCGTTCGCTCCCGGACCCATGTTTCTCAGCATCCTCAAGCTCTTCGCCGGCAGCCACCACCGGAGGTTCCTCCGCAAGTGCGCGCCCATCGTCAAGCGGATCAACGCCCTCGAGACCGAGTACCAGAAACTGTCCGACGAGCAGCTTCGCGCGAAGACCGCCGAGTTCAAGGCCCGGCATGCCCGGGGCGAATCCCTCGACGCCCTCCTTCCCGAGGCCTTCGCCGTCGTCAAGAACGCCGCCCGCCGCCTCGGCGGCACCAAGGCCGTCGTCTGCGACCATGAGCTGGCCTGGGAGATGGTCCATTTCGACGTCCAGCTGATCGGCGGGATGGCGCTCCACCAGAACAAGATCGCCGAGATGGCCACCGGCGAAGGCAAGACCCTCGTCGCCACCCTGCCCCTCTACCTCAACGCGCTCACCGGCCGGAACTGCCAGCTCGTCACCGTCAACGACTACCTCGCCCGCCGCGACTCCGAATGGATGGGCCACCTGTACCGCTGGCTCGGCCTCACCGTCGGCTGCATCCAGAACCAGATGCCGAGCGAGGACCGCAAGGCCGCCTACGGCTGCGACATCACCTACGGCACGGCCAGCGAGTTCGGCTTCGACTACCTGCGCGACAACGGCATGGCCCTCTCGCCGGAAGAGCAGGTCCAGCGCGACCACAACTTCTGCATCGTCGACGAGATCGACTCCATCCTCGTCGACGAGGCCCGCACCCCGCTGATCATCTCCGGCCCCGTCGCCGAGGAGCGCGAGCCGGCCTTCCCCCGCCTCCGCCAGCCGGTCGCCGGCCTCGTGGAACTCCAGATCCGCCTCGTCACCCGCCTGATGAACGAGGCCCGCGAAGAGCTCGAGAAGCTCGGCGAGGACAAGGAGCCTTCGGCCGACGCGCTCGACAAGCTCTGGCTCGCCGCCCACGGCATGCCGCGCAACCGCGTCTTCCTCCGCCTGATGGAGAACGGCCGCTGGCGCAAGCTGCTCGAGAAGCACGAGGGCGTGCTCGCCTCCGAGATCGAGAAGGACCGCCGGTTCCACCTCAAGGAACGCCTCTACTTCTCCGTCAGCGAACGCCAGCACGAGTCCGACCTGACCCAGCTCGGTCGCGACACGCTACGCCCCGGCGAGCCCGACGCGTTCGTGCTGCCCGACCTCCCGACCCGCTACGTCGAGCTCGACCGCGACGAGTCGCTGACGCCCGAGCGCCGCGCCGAACTGCGCGCCGAGGCCGAGGCCGCCTACGCGCAGGTCTCCGAGGACATCCACGCGATCGGCCAGCTGCTCAAGGCCTACACGCTCTACGAGAAGGACAAGCAGTACGTCGTGCACGAGGGCAAGGTGAAGATCGTCGACGAGAACACCGGCCGCATCATGGAAGGCCGCCGCTGGTCCGACGGACTCCACCAGGCCGTCGAAGCCAAGGAAGGCGTCGCGCTCGAGAAGGAGAACAAGACCTACGCGACCGTCACCATCCAGAACTACTTCCGCATCTACGAGAAGCTCGCGGGCATGACCGGCACCGCCGAGACCGAGGCCTCCGAGTTCCACGACATCTACCGCCTGACGGTCGTCGCCATCCCGACGCACCGCCCGTGCATCCGCGCCGACGACAACGACATCGTCTTCAAGACCCGCAAGGAGAAGTACCAGTTCGCCATCAAGGAGATCGCCGAAGCCCACAGGCGCGGCCAGCCGGTCCTCGTCGGCACCGCCTCCGTCGAGGCCTCCGAGACCCTCGGGCGCATGCTCGCGATGGCCAAGGTGCCCCACAAGATCCTCAACGCCAAGCACCACGAATCCGAGGCCGACATCGTCTCGATGGCCGGCCAGCACGGCGCGGTGACCATCGCCACCAACATGGCCGGGCGCGGCACCGACATCAAGCTGGGCGAGGGCGTCCGCGACCTCGGCGGCCTCTACGTCCTCGCCACCGAGCGTCACGAATCCCGCCGCGTCGACCGCCAGCTGCGAGGCCGCTGCTCCCGCCAGGGCGACCCCGGCCGCTCCCGCTTCCTGGTCTCCCTCGAGGACGACCTGATGCGCCTGTTCTCGAACGCGGGCATCATCTCCTCGCTGCTCGAAAAGTCCTTCAAGGAAGGCGAGCCCCTCGAGCACCCGCTCCTCAACCGCTCCATCGGCACCGCGCAGAAGCGCGTCGAAGGCCAGAACTACTCGATGCGCAAGCGCCTGCTGCAGTACGACGACGTGCTGAACCAGCAGCGCCAGATCGTCTACGGCCTGCGCAACCGCGCCCTCAAGGCGGCCGACAGCCGAGCCACCGTCCTCGCCGTCATCGAGGAAGAGATCGAGGAGCGCCTGGCCGCCGTGTATCCCGACCCCGCGGGCGAGGCCGACCGCCGAGCCGCCGAGGCCTTCGTCTACTGGTACATCACGGCGTTCCACATGCGCATCGACCTCGAGGATATCCTCGCCCGCACCAAGGACCAGATGGTCCTCCTCGCGAGCGACCGCGTCCGCGCCCTCCAGACCGGCCGCGAGCAGCATGAGTCCGCCGAGATCCTGCAATACCTCGAGCGCAACGTGCTCCTCCGCGCGATCGACCGCAACTGGCAGAACCACCTCACCGAGATGGAAGACCTGCGCCGCGGCGTCGGCCTGCGCACCTACGCGCAGAAGGATCCGCTCAACGAATACAAGGCCGAAGCCTTCAAGGCCTTCGAGCGCCTGATGCAGCAGCTACGCGCCGACGCCTGCGCCGGCCTGTTCCGCACCGCGACCTCGATGGAAGCCCTCGAGTCCCTGATGCGCCGCGCACAGGGCCAGGCCACCGCCACCGGCCCGGCCGAGCCCGGCACGGGCGCCGCGACCGAAAGCAAGCCCGCCCAGGCCCCCAAGGCCGAGCCCTTCCGCCGGCTGACCCCGAAGATCGGCCGCAACGCCGTCGTCCGCATCCGCAAAGGCCCGGAAACCCAGGACCTGAAGTGGAAGAAGGCCGAAGCGCTCGTCCGCGACGAGGGCTGGGAAGTCGCCGAAGTGCTCTCGGAATGACGGGCCCGGACGCGAGCAGCCCGGGATCCGGCCGGCTCGCCTGGCTCGGGACGTCGCTGACGGCCCTCCGGCTCTTCCGTTCGTTCGGCCCTCTCAGCCATCCCTTCTGGGCGTTCATCGCGCTCGTGCCCGCCGCGGTGGCCGCCGCCTTCCGGCCGGAGTGGCGCGACTGGCGACGCGCCGGCTTCGCGCTCAGCTGGGTCCTCTGGATCGCCCTGCTCATCTGGCTGCGCCACGTCTACCCGCCCCTCGGCTGGCTTGGCCTCGTGCTCCTCACCGCCTACTGCGCGCTCTACCTCTTCGGCTGGCTGCTGCTGCTCCGCTGGATCTTCCCGGCCTGCGAAGGCGCCGGCCTGCCCGCGCGCCTGCTCGCGATCGCCGGACTCGCCGGCGCGTGGGGCCTGCTCGAGTGGACGCGCGCCACGATCCTCTCCGGCTTCGGCTGGCTGCCGCTCGCTGCCTCGCAGACGGGCAACCCCGTGATGCTCAGCCTGTGCGCGTGGGTCGGACCGCTCGGCCTCTCCGTCGCCCTGGTGCTCTTCAACCTCGGTTTCGCCCGCTGGATCGTCCGGCTCATCGTATCCTACCGCGAGGACGCGAGCCTCACGCCCGTCGGCCCCGCCGGCTGGCTGCGACGTCTCACGCCCGAGCTCTACGTCGGGCTCCTGCCCGTCGCCGCCGGCTTCGTCGCGTTGCTCGCCGCCAACGCCGCCAAGGCCGCGCTGCCGCACGAGACGATCACGCCCGCCGCGGTGCAGACGGACTTCGACCCGAACGCCAAATGGGACGGCGCGCGCCTGCAGGAGCACCTGCGCCTCGCGGAGGCGATGACCATCGAAGTCGCCGGCGGCCGCCAGGCGGACTTCGTGCTCTGGCCCGAGGCGGCGTTGCCGCTGACCTTGGAAAGCGAAGCCTACGTCGGCCGCCTCAAGGCCCTGTCCGCGGTCACCGACACCCCGCTCGTCATCGGCGCCATCGACCGCCGCGGCGCGGGCTACGGCAACGCCGTCGCGGTCGTGACCGCGGAAGGCGTGCGCAAGCCCGCCTACGCGAAGCGCCACCTCGTCCCGTTCGGCGAATACGTGCCCTTCGCCGACTTCCTTCCCCTGCGCAAAGTCGTCCCGATCGCCGAAGACTGCGTGGCCGGCAAGGGCCCGTCCCTGCTGCCGCTGACCACCCGCGCGGGACGCACCTTCATGGCCGGAGCGCTGGTCTGCTACGAGGACGTCTTCCCGGAGCTCGCCCGCGAGCACGCGCTCGCCGGGGCCGACATGCTCGTCGTCGTGACCAACGACGCTTGGTATGGTCGCGAGGCCGGCGCCTACCAACACGCGGCCCACTCCGTCCTCCTGGCAGCAGCCACGGGCCTGCCCGTCGTCCGCTGCGGCAACGCCGGCTGGAGCGGGACCATCGACCCGCTCGGCCGGGCCTTCCCCGTGCTGGAGCAAGGCAGCGTCTATTTCCGGGGCGCCAGACTGGCCTACCCCGTCCGGATCCCGCGCGCCCGCCAGCCGGAGACCTTCTGGGTCCGCCATGGCGACTGGGCGGTCGGCCTCGGCGGCCTGCTTTTCGCCCTGACCTATGTCTGGCGCCGGCGCACGAGGAGCTGAGCGGGGGAAATCCGCAGGTCCTTGTCGACCTCTCCCGGTTTCCTCCCAACATTCAGGACAGGCTCGGCCGACCCCGGCTGGCCGCCGCTCCTTTCCCGAACCCATGCGACGCCTCCTCTGCGGAATCGGCCTCTGCCTCGGACTCCTGGCCGTCTTGCCCGCGCAGGAGCTCAAGAAGCCCGTGGCGAGCTTCCCTGAGAGCGGCATGGCGACTTTCCGCCTGCGCGTGAAGGCGATCCCGACGCTGCGCATGAAACTCAACGGCGTGGACGTGCTGATGGGCGTGGACACCGGCTGCCAAGGCACGGCCGTGATCACCCCGCTCGCGGCGCGGCGCTGCGGCCTGACGGAAGCCTTCAGCCTGCCCACCATGGGCAATTCCGGCCGCAGCGAGACCACCTACGGGCTCGTCGAAAGCCTCCAGGCGGAGGAAGTCACCTGGAGCGGATTCCACGTCTCGATCATGCCGCTCGACGGCATGGAGATCGACGGCCTGCTGGGCGCCGACATCCTCTTCGCGCGGCCCTTCTACATGGACCTGCGGAACAAGGTCATGATCCTCGGCAAGATCCCCGACACGTCCGCGGCCCACGAGATCCCCTGCTACAGCCGCGGCGGCCACTGTGGCGTGAACATCGAGGTCGAGGGCGTGAAGGTGCCGATGATCGTCGATTCCGGAGCCTCGAAATCCTACATGAGCTCGCTCAAGTTCCGCGGGAAGACCGAGTTCCGCGGCTTCCTGCCGGTGGCGACCGTGCGAGGCACCTCGCTCACCCGGGTCGAAGTCTGCGTGATCAAGTCGCTGCGCATCGGCGGCGCCCCGCTGACGGGCGTGGAGTTCATCCGCGACCAGGAGCATAACCTGCTGGGCGACGACTTCCTGCGGGCCCACCCGATCGCGGTGGACATGGCCTCACGGCGCCTGTGGCTGTTCGAGCCGCAGGCCACCGGGCAGACGAAGTAAGCCGTCGGTTCAACGGCGGCGACCGGACTTGCCGGAGCCCTTGGCGCCGCCTTCGGATTCGCCGCCCTCTTCGCCGGAGCCTTCCTCGGAGGATTCCTCTTCGTCTTCCCAGCGCAGGTTCTTCTCCATGTCCTTGTCGACTTCCTCGACGTCGGGCAGGTCGGCGATGTCTTCCGCGGCCGCCTGCGGACGGGCCGGCTTGTCGTCATCAGCGTCGTCGCCCGGGACTTCGTGGCCCTGGGGCACGAATTCGAGGATGTCGGTGATCTCCTCGAAAGGATGGATGTCACGGCCTTCGATCATGGCCTGGTTGCGCAGCTCGCTGAGCTGTTCGTCCACGTCCTCGACCGTGAGCTTCTGCTCGAGCTTGATCGTGTCGTTGATGAGCTTCACGCGCAGGCGCATGACATGCTCGAGGAAATCCGCGTAGGCGCCCTTGTCTCCGTCCTTGACGTTCGGCAGCGCGAACAGCGGCTCCTCGGAATCGAGGATGTGCTCGGCCACGCGGACGAGGCGGACCGTCTGGTCCTTCTCGATGTCCTGGGCCTGGAACGGCACGAAGGCGGCCTCGAGGATCTCGTTGGACAGCCCGTATTCCCGGAGGGGGTCCATCATGTCGAGGATCCAGGGGAACTGGTAGGGGTCGAGGATGCCGAGGCCGTCCGGCTCGTAATGCTTCGGGTCGGAGTTCTCCTTCACCCACCAGTTGCCTTCCTTTTCCTTGAAACGGATGGTGCACCAAAGGAGCTTTGAGGTAGTCACGGCCATGGCAGGGTGGTTTGCCCAAGTCTGGGCGGGAGTCAAGAGGGGTCGGCGGCGACGCCGACGGCAGGCTTCTCCGCTTTCCTTCCGCCCTTTCCTCCCTTAACTGCGTGGCATGTCTTTCCTGTACGAGAAGGTGATCGCCAAAGCCCTCTACGCGCTCGATCCCGAGTCTGCCCACCAGGTCGGCCTGCGGGGCATGGGCCTCCTGGGCGCCTGCGCCCCCCTGCGGGCCCTGATGGAGCGCTCGCTGACCCCCAAGCTCGGGCGACCGATCGAGGCCTTCGGCCTGAAGTTCCCCAACCACATCGGCCTCGCCGCCGGCTTCGACAAGGACGGCCTCGGCTGGCGCGGCGCGGCCGCCCTCGGCTTCGGACACGTCGAGGTCGGCACCGTCACGCCCAAGGCCCAGCCGGGCAACGAGAAGCCCCGCGTGTTCCGATATCCTGAGCTCAACGCCGTGGTGAACGCCTACGGTTTCCCGAACAACGGCGCCCAGGCCCTCTACGACCGCCTGAGCAAGCAGCCCGGCCGCGGCCGGAGAGTCAGCCCGCTCGGCATCAACAGCGGCAAGAACAAGGCCACCGCCAACGAACAGGCCCACGAGGATTACCTCACCTGCTTCAAGCTCCTGGCCCCGCTCGCCGATTACGTCGTCGTCAACATCAGCAGCCCGAACACCACCGGCCTGCGCGCCCTCCAGGACCGCGCCCCGCTCGTGACGCTGCTGTCCACGCTCGCGCAGGAGAACCGCTCCGTCGCCGGCGGCCCGGTGCCCCTGCTCCTCAAGATCGCTCCGGACCTCAATCCGAACCAGCTGGCCGACATCGTCGGCGTCGTCGGCGAATGCGGCTTCGCCGGCATCATCGCCACGAACACCACCGTCTCCCGGCCCGCGGGCACCGAACAGTGCTCGCCCGGCCGCGGCGGCCTCAGCGGCGCCCCGCTCCTCGAGCGTTCCCTGCAGGTCGTGCGCTTCCTCGCGAAAGAAGCCGACGGCCGCCTCCCGATCGTCGGCTGCGGCGGCATCCTCTCCGCGAAGGACGCCGGACGGTTCCTGGACGAAGGCGCGTGCCTCGTGCAGGTCTACTCCGGCCTCGTGTTCCGCGGACCGGAACTCGCCCGCGAAGTCGCCGAAGGCCTCGCCTGGCGCCAGCGCGCCTGGGTCTGATCACTTGGCCGGCGCGACCGGGATGTGCACTTCCGACTGCTTGAGGAAGAAGGGCACGAACGGGCTGTTCCAGTAGACCGCATAAGGTTCGCCGGCGGCCTTCACGTCGGCGCGCCGCGCGAGCCAGGCCTTCAGCTCGGCCAGGGCCTCCTCGTAGTTCTCCCGGCTGTAGGAGCCGCGGATGCCGATCGCGGCGACGCGGCGTTCGGGCACCGACGACAGTTTCACCGCCGGCGTCTCCGCGAGGTCGGCGCGCTTCGCCGAGGCGTCGTCCATGTAGAACACCATCGTGCCCGGGTTGATGCCCGCCTCGACCGGCGCGGTCATCGGGATCTTGTTCGCGTCGATGTAACGGAAAAGGCGCATGAACAGGCCGTTGTCCGCGGCGAAGTAATCCTTCGACGATTCCGCGCGCATCCAGCGGGCCGCCGGCAAGGTCTTGAGCTCGAGGTCGCCCGGAGCGGTGCGCGGGTAGGCTTCTTCCACGGCACCGAGGTTGACGGACAGGGCCATGAGGGCGAGGGCAACCCGGAGGAGCGTGTTCATAAGGACAGTCTATGGCCGGAAGGCGCAGTTCCAACCCCCGAAATCACCGACCGACCTTGCCACCGGTCCGGGAGGGCTTTTGCTAGGGGCGATGAGCGACTCGCCGGAAAAAAGCACCTTCGCCTCCCGCCTGGGCCATAACTTCCTGACCGGGCTCTTCCTGCTCCTCCCGATCGGGCTGACCCTCTACGTGGTGTCCGTGCTCCTCGACCTGATGGGCAAGTTCATCCAGCCCGCCCTGGAGGTCGGCCTGGCCTGGCTCTGGCAGAACGCGAAGCAACCGGTCCCCGACTTCGCCGTGGGCCTTTACCGGCAGCTGGTGGTGCTCTCGTCCGCCGTCGTGATGATCTTCATCCTCGTCGTCGTCGGCTACCTCTCGAAACGCCTGTTCGGCAAGGTCCTGCACCGCTGGTTCGCCACCGTCCTCGAACGCATCCCCGGCCTCGGGTCCCTCTACGGCACGATCCGCCAGATGGTCGACGCCCTCAGCGGCCGCAACAAGGACACCTTCCGTCGCGTGGTGATGGTCGAGTTCCCGCGTCCGGGCATGTGGTCCATCGCCTTCGTCACCCACGAGCAGCCCACCGTCTTCAGCGAAGCCATCGGCAAGCCGGTCGTGAACGTCTTCATCCCCGCCGCGCCCGCGCCGACCACCGGCGTCATCCTGCACGTCTCCCCCGAGGAAGTGCGCGAGACGAAACTGACCGTCGGCGAGGCCCTCGGGCTGCTGATGAGCTTCGGCTCGGTCGTCCCCAGGCCGCCGGACGAGGAATAGGCCGGATGTCCGCCGCGAGCCTCCGCTGCCTGGTCCTCGGGCGCGACCCCTCCGGGGAATCGCATGTCCTGCTCACGTTGCTCGAACCCGCCGAAGGGATCGTGCGCTGCCTCCTGCGCGCCCGCGGGGCGAAGGGCGCGACGATCCCCGACCTCTTCGACGAAGGGGAGCTCGCCCTCGATCGCGCCAAGGACGGCGGCACGCGCTTCGCCCGCGACTACCGCCTGCTCACCCGCCGCGCCGGCCTGGCCCGCGATCATCGCACGCTCGAGCGGGCCAGCCGGCTCGCGGCGATGCTGCGCAAGAACCCGCCGCCGCCAGAATCCGCCGAGGTCTGCTACCGCATCGCCCTCGAGACGTTCGACGCCATGTCCGCGCGGCCCCGCGCCGACTGCGCCTATTTCAAAGGCCTGTGGCTCATCCTCAAGGACGGCGGCTGGGGCGTGCACGAGCAGTGGTTCACGCGCCTCGGCGCGCGGCAGGCGGCCGCGGCCGCGGTCCTCGGCCAGCCGCTCGACGCGCAGACGACCGACGAGGAGACCGTCGCCAAGCTGAGCACCGACCTCGAACGCTGGGCCGCCGGCGAGGCGCACTTCGTCCTGCCCTGATGCGCATCGACCTCAAGACGAAGCGCGTCGAACTGAGCGCGCAGGAGTTCGCGACGTTCCGCCCGGGACCAGGCGCGGGCGCCGGCGGCGCCCCGTGGCGCGCCGAGGCCGGCCGGCAATGGCACGAGACCATGCGCAAGGTCGCCGAGGCCGAAGGCCAGGGCTGGCAGTTCGAACGCAGCATCGCCTGCGAGGTCGGCGCCCTCGGCTGGACGATCGCCATCACCGGCCGCGCCGACCAATGGAGGGAGACGGCGGCCGAGGTGAGCATCCGCGAGATCCAGACGATCAGCCTCAAGCTGCCGCGCCAACCGGAGGTCCACCTCGGGCGCTTCGCCCACCACTTCCTGCAGCACGCCGCCTACTGCCACGCCGCCCGCCTCGGTTCCGGCGCGCGCGAGGTGAAGGGCGAACTGATCTTCATCGATCCCGCCGACGGCACGCGCCAGCCCGTCGCCCTGCCCCGCTCCGCCGAGGCCGACCTGCTCGTCCAGGCGGAGACGCTCGCCGCCCACGCCGAGAACCGCCGCGCCAGCCACGCCCGCCTGCTCAGCCTGCCGGACCGGATGCCCTTCAAGGAGCCGCGCCCGGAATGGCTCCAATGCGGCGCCGACCTCGACCAGGCCGGCCTCGACTCGCCGACGCGCCTGCTCGTCGCGCCGACCGGCTTCGGCAAGACCTCCGCGGCCTTGCGTCACGGCCTCGGCCTGCTCCGCGGCGGCCGGCCCGGCCGCCTCCTCTACCTCACCGGCAAAGGCACGGGGCAGACGCAGGTGCTGACCGAACTCCGCCGCCTCGCCCGCAGCCACGAGCTCCGCGCCGTGCTCCTGCGTCCCCGCGCCGAACACGAGGTCGAAGGCATCACCGACGACCCCGAGCAGATCCGCCGCAACTGGGTCGCCGCCAGGATCGATCCGCAGCACCTGCTCGAGGAAGCCGCCGACCTCCGGCGCGTGCGCGAGATCGGCCGCGTCGCCGGCGTGCCGCCGTGGGACCTCACCTAGGCGATGCTCGCGCACGCCGACGTCGTGATCTGCGACTACAATTACGTCTTTTCGCCGCGCAACCGCGCCGCCCTCGAGACCGTGCCGGGCTGGGACATGGCCGACACCGTGCTCGTCGTCGACGAAGCCCATAACCTGCCCGAACGCGCGGCGGAGTGCCTCTCGCTGCGTGACGACGCCCAGTCGGCGGCGGATTTCGCCTTCACGCTCACCCGCTTCCGCGCGCCGGAAGCCAGGTGTCAGACCGCGCAGAGGTGGGCCGACTTCCTCCATCGCCTACCCAAGGCCGACGCCCTCTCGCCGGACGACCGCCTCGAGGCGATGGGCATCGCCGAGCGGCTGTCCGTGCTCGCGGCGGAGCATCCGTTCAACACCGACGACCTCCCTGACGCCGCCAAGCAGGCCGTGTGGAACGCCGCTTCATGGTCCGACCGCCTCGAAGCCGCCGACCTGGGCTGGCTCCTGTGGTCGCCGAAGCCCGGCCTGCTCAGCCTCGACTGCCTCTCCGCCGCCAAGGCCACCGGCGAACGCCTGCGCGCCTTCGGACACACCTTGCTGATGACCGCGACGCCCGGCCCGCGCGGTTCGCTCGCCGCCGACTGCGGCCTCGACCCGGACACCCT
>JBJTAX010000125.1:0-3792 GCA_046091055.1 Verrucomicrobiota bacterium
GTTCGTCGAGCGGCTTGGCCCAGTTGGACGTCTGGACCTTCTTGGACTTCTTCATCTGCAGCCCGAGGAAATGGGCGGCCAGCGCCTGCAGGCCGGTGTTCACGAGGCCGGTCTTCTTGGTATGGTCGGCGATGTCGATGAAGCCGCGTTCATCGAACGGCGCGCGCGCGCGCAGGTTCTTGACGTCGTCGCGCACGGCGACGCCGACCTTGGCCTGACGGTCGTTGCAGAGCACCGGGAAGGCCAGGGGGATGCCGCCGCAGTGGTCCAGCCGGAAAACGAAGATGCGGTGCTCGCCGGCGAGCTGCAGGATCGACGGCAGGTTGTATTCGCCCCGGGTATGGGACGGCTTGGTCTCGGTGTCGAAGCCCAGGACGCGGTCGCGGGCGAGGGCGGCGATGGCCTTCTCGGCTTCTTTTTCCGATTCGATGAGCTCGATAGGTCCGGTCCATTCGCCCACGGGGAGGGTCTCGATGTAATCCTTCTCGATGCGGTTGCCGCCGGAGGCGCGACCTTTTTCGTCGGGGGCGCGAGCTTCGGAGCCCGGTTCGGCTGGTTCTGGCAGGTTTTCGGACTCTTCCACGAGGGCAAGGCAAAGGAGACGCCGCCCATTGGCAACCAGAGACTCGGAAGGGCGGGAAAAAAGCGTTGACCGTGCCCTCCCGGTCACCTTTGTTAACCATCCCATTTCACGGGGCCTTAGCTCAGTTGGTAGAGCGCTTGCATGGCATGCAAGAGGTCGTCGGTTCAAGCCCGATAGGCTCCACCATTCCCGACCGGCCGTCTTCCTCAGGGGAGGCGGCCGGTCTCTTTGCGCTGCGGCCGTGACTTCAGCGCAGGGCGAGGGTGAGTACCGCGCGGCAGTCTGACTGCAGGCGACCTTCGACGGCGATGGTTTCCCGTGTGATCCGTCCGACCGACTCCGCGCAGTTTTCCAAGGCCTTCCTGAGCACCAGCAGTTCCGTCCGGGAGGCCTTCCCTTCGGGCTTTTCCGAAAGTTCGCCGGCCTGATTGGCGTGCTTGAGCAGGGTCGTCCGCATCGTCTCGCGATCGGTGGCCGAGCGGCGCAGCATCATCCAGGCTGGTTTCGCCTTCGTGCCGCCTTCGGCGAGCATGCGTAGGTAGCCCAGCGTGTTATAGGGCCGCGACCCGGTTTCGAAATCCTTCCGAGCCGCGGCTTCGGCCGCCATGCTTTCCGCCGAGCGCACCTTGGCCTTGGAGCTCGGCTTGCCTTTTGTCTTCGTCTTCGGATCGGCGTCCCTCGGCTCCTCCGGGGAGGTTCCGGTCCGCTGGGTGCTTTCCGGCTTTGTTTCGAACAGGCTTGCCCGCTTCAGGTCGTCGAAGCCCAGCCAGAACTGGCCTTCGTCCATCTGGAATTCGGCGCACACCACGTCGCCGCGGTTCGCGGAGAGGGACATGCCTTTCATGCCGTCCTGGAGCGAGATGAGCAGGTTCCTGGTGAGCGACCTGATGTCGGTGGCCGTCGCCTGCTGGGCGAAGGGGTCTGCGTCCGGGGCGATGCCGGGCGTCTTACCGTCGGGCTTGGAGGCGGCGAGCAGCAGCTGCCTCTCCGACCAGACCTTGGGATTGTTCTTCCGGATCCAGTCTTGGTCCAGGTCCTCCCATTTGTAGGTGAGCACCGTGTCGTTGTCCTGGCGCTTCACGATGATGGTGGTCTCGTCCTGCGTGATGTATTCGAAGGGGATCACCGTCGCGTTGCCGGACCTGCGGAGGTGGACCGTGTCGGCGGGGGCCTCTCGGGCGACGGTCAGGGCCAGGGCGGAGAGAAAGAAACGGGCGAATCGCACGGCGAGACTTTGCGGAGATAATCGACGTACCGCAAATCCAGAAAACCGCCGGCCCCCACCTGGTCAGGCGGAAGGCCCGGAAAACCAGCCGAAGGCGGATTATTTGCCTTTGGCGGCGAACTTCGGATGAAGGTATTCCGCGCAGGAATCGAGGGAGGCCAGCTGCACGTAGTCCGCTTCGGGCACCTCGATGCCGTGCTTCTTGCGGAGTTCCATGACGATGTCCAGGACGTCCATCGAGTCGAGGGAGAGCTGGTCGCGCAACCTCACCTCTGGCTTGACCGCGGCCAGATCCTCGTCGGGGGCGATGTCGGCGATGATGTCGAGCACCACCTGCTTGATGTCTTCCTTGGTCATGTTGGCAGGAGAATGTATGAAACGGGGGTTTGCCGTCAGGCAACCCCATATTTCTTGACGATGAGGGCGGAATTGATGCCCAACATGCCGAAGGAGTTGTTCAGGATGGTTTCCACCTTGGCGGCCTTCATCGGGTGGTTGATCACCAGGCCCGGCAGGGCGCAGTCGGGGTCGAGTTCGTCGATGTTGATGGTCGGGTGGACCCAGCCGTCCGCGAACGAAGGCAGGTTGCCGGCCAGTTCCAAGGCGCCGGCGGCGCCCATGCAGTGTCCGATGAAGCTCTTGGTGTTGTTGATGCGGGTTCCCGGGCAGTCGGCGAAGACCGCGCGCAAGGCCGTGCATTCCTGGACATCACCCAAGGCCGTGGCGGTCGCGTGGGTGGAGACGATGTCGATGTCCTGCGGGCTCATGCCGGCCCGGCGGAGGGCCATCCGGACGCATTCGGTCTGGCGTTCGGGATTGGGCAGGACGGCGTCGGTGGCGTCCGAGTTGATGCACCAGCCGGCGATCTCGGCGATGATGCGCGCGCCGCGGGCGAGGGCGTCGTCCAGCCGCTCGAGCACGTAGATGGCCCCTCCTTCGGAGATGACGATGCCGTTGCGGTTCTTGTCGAAGGGCCGGGAGGCCTTCGTCGGATCCGCATGCGCGCCGAGCGCGCCTTGGTTCTTGAAGCCCGCGAAGATGCCGAAGGTGAGGATGGACGCGGAGACGCCACCGGCGAAGGCGATGTCGACTTCGCCCAGCTGGAGCATCTGGGCCGCCTGGATCAGGCCGGCGTTGCCGGCGGCGCAGGCGGCGCCGATCGTGTAGTGCGGGCCGGTGATCCCCATGTTCATCGTCACCTCGCCGGCCGGATTGTTGGCCACCGTCCGGGGGTTGTGATGGTGCGTCCAGTACTTGGTGTCGTTGCCGAACTGCGAGATGTTGTGGATCTCGTTCTCGGTCTCGACGTTGCCGTGCTCGGTGATGCCGAGGTACACGCCCACCCGGGACTTGTCGACCTTGTCCCAGTCGAGTCCGGCGTCGCCGAGGGCCTCGCGGGCGCAGTAGATGGAAATCGAGCCGACCCGCGTGCCGTTGCGGATTTCCTTTCGTTTCTGCCATTTCGTGGCGTCGAAATCGCAGACTCCGGCCGGCTGGGGGCCCATGTGCCGGACGTCGATCACGGCGATGCGGGCCTTGCCGGCCAGCAGGTTGGCCCGGAACTCGGTCAGCGAGTTGCCGTTGGGGGCCGTGAGGCCGAGGCCGGTGATGACGATGCGTGGCTGGGAGGACATCGGACGGACATCCATCAAGCGTCCGCCGGGCGCGAAGTCAAACCCCGCCCCCGCTTGCCCTTGCCAATCCGCGCGCTTGTCGTTGAGTCGAGGCCGATGGCGAAGCCGATACGATGCTCGTTGTGCGAGGAGACCGCAACGGTCCACCTATCGCAGGTCGTCCACGGCAAGGTCACCAAGGTGCACCTTTGCGAGTCCTGCGCCCAGAAGGGGGGCGCCACCGATCCGGCCGTCTTCATGCTGGCCGACGTTCTCTCCGCGCAGTCGGCGCGGCGCTCGCTGGTCTGCCCGGCCTGGGGGTTCTCCGACGTCGACTTCCGCGAGCGCGGCAGGCTCGGCTGCCCGGTGGG
>JBJTAX010000126.1:0-5433 GCA_046091055.1 Verrucomicrobiota bacterium
GCATGGCCCAGGTGCCGCCGAGCTGGCTGCGTCCCGGCGACGTGATGGAGGTCGAGATCGACGGCATCGGCATCCTGCGCAACCGCGTAGAGGAAGAAATCCTCGGCTGAAACGCCGGGGCCTTTTGCTTTTTGCGCGGGACGGACTAAGGTGCGGGTCTGCCATGCCGGGAACGCTCCGACCCTCCGCCGCCGACCGCACGTCCCGCCTTGACCGGGCCTGGGGGGCCATCGCGGGCGTGCCTTTCTACGAGCGGGAAGATTGGAGGACGGCCTTGGCCCTGCCCGAACCTCGCCTGGAAGACTTGCCTCGCATCACGAAGGCCGAACTCCGCACCCACTCGCCGGGAGATTTCCTCCCCCGACGCTTCGACCTGACGGCACTGGAGCAGGCCGGGGAAATCGAGGAGGAGAGCACCTCCGGGACCTCCGGGGCCAGCGTTCGCGTGATCTTCGGCCGCACCTGGTGGGCCGAGCAGGAAGCCCGGGCCCTGCGGCGCCACCCGTTGATCGCCGAGCTTCTCGCGGCGAACCCGGCCGCGCGACGCGCGGTCCTGACCACGCCCGGCTGCAGCGGCGTCAGCTGCTTCGCCCGCTGGCTCAACGTCGAGCAGCGCACCTTGGGTTCGACGCTGTTCGTCAACCAGTCACGGATCCCCTTCACCCTCCCCGAAGAGAAGCGGGCGCAGATGGCGGCCGAGACCGCCGCCTGGGCGCCGACGTTCCTCGACGTCGACCCGGTGCACGGGGCTTGGTTCGCGCTCCATTGCGAGCGACATGGCCTGCGCCTCCCTTCCCTGCGCTTCATCCTCACCAGTTACGAATACACCAGCGTCGTCCACCGTCGCATCATGGAGCGCGTCTTCGGCGTCCCGGTCATCAACCTCTACGGCTCCAGCGAGACGGGCCACCTCCTGATCGACTACCCGGATGGCGGCATGGTCGCCTCCCCGGAGACCGCGCAGCTCGAACTGGCCGACCTCGACGCCCGCGGCATCGGCCAACTGCTCGTGACGACCTTCACCAACGCTTACCTCCCCCTGCTCCGCTACGAGATCGGGGACCATGCCGAGCGCTTGGGGAATCGCTGGGTCGTGCACGGTCGCCTCCGCGACACGCTGCGGGACGCCGCCGGCCGCCTCGTGACCACCCGGATGGTAGACGCGTGCTTCCGCGACATCGCCGGCGTCGCGCATTACCAGGTGAGGCAGTCCCCCGACGGGTCGACCCGGTTGAGCCTGTTGCCGGAGTCACCCACCATCGACCTCTCCGCCCACCACCCGGTCTTGGCCGAACGGCTGACGGACTTGCTGGGGGCGCGGGCCGACGTCGCGAACACCGACCTCATCGCCCCGGAAGATTCGGGCAAGTTCCGCCTGACCGTGCGGCTGGCCTGAAGCGATCGCTCAGCGTAAAAAAGGGGTTTCGGGCTGGAAAATCCCCGGCCAACCCGCCAAGGTGGGCTTTTCCCAACATGGAAGTCTACATCGACGGCAAGTTCTACCCCAAGGCCGAGGCCAAGCTCTCCGTCTTCGACCATGGCTTCCTTTACGGTGACGGCATCTTCGAGGGCATCCGCCTCTACCAAGGCTGCGTCTTCCGTCTGGACGAACACCTCGAGCGCCTGGAGATGTCGGCCAAGGCCCTTTGCCTCGATATGCCCTGGTCCCGCCGGGAGATCGCCGAGATCGTCTGCGAGTCCTGCCGCCGCAACAACCTGACCGACGGGTACATCCGTCTGGTCGTCTCGCGTGGCTTCGGCGACCTCGGCCTCTCCCCGAAGAACTGCCCGAAGCCTTCCATCATCTGCATCGCGGACAGCATCAAGCTCTACCCGGAGGAGCTCTACACGACCGGCATGCGCATCATCACCGCCCCGACGCGCCGCATCAGCCCGGCCGCCCTGCCGCCGATGATCAAGTCCCTCAACTACCTGAACAACATCCTGGCGAAGATGGAGGCCCAGCAGCACGGCTTCCACGAATGCCTCATGCTCAACGAACAGGGCTACGTCGCCGAGTGCACGGGGGACAACGTCTTCCTGATCCACAAGGGCCGGCTCATCACGCCCGCCTCCCATGCCGGCGCGCTCGTCGGCATCACCCGCCAGGTCGCCCTCGAGGTCGCCGCGGCCCTCGGCATCCCGACCGTCGAGACGAACATCACCCGCTACGACGTCTGGAACGCCGACGAGTGCTTCCTCACCGGCACCGCCGCCGAGGTCATCCCCGTCATCGAGGTCGACGCCCGCAAGATCGGCGCCGGCAAGCCCGGTCCGCTCACCGCCCGCATCCTCGCTGAATTCCGTAAGAAGGCTTCGCGCGAAGGCCAGATGATCCGCTGAGCCCGCCGGCGTCCCGCCGCGCATGCCCGCCGATCCCGCCCCTGACGACCGCGCCGCCACCCTGCGGCGCCTCCTGCGGATCGCCTGGTCGTACCGCGCGGATTGCCTCCAGCTGCTCGGCCTGCAGCTCGCCGGCGTCTTCCTCACCGTCGCGGTGATCGCGCTGGCCGGCGTCGGCATCGACTTCATCCGGCACTGCGCCGACCGGACCGTGGCCGCGCCCGCGCTGCCTTTCTTCGTGCCCGCGGACGCCTCCGACAGGGCCGTGCTCGCCTGGCTCGGCGCGGGCATCTTCGTCGCGGCGCTGGCCCGCGCCGCGCTTTCCTTCGCCTTCGGCCTCGTCTCGGTCCGGTTCCTGCACGGTCGCATCGTCGTGAACCTGCGCGCGCAGGTCTTCGCCAAGCTGCAGCAGCTCAGCTTCCGCTTCTTCGACGGGAACGCCAGCGGCTCGATCATCAACCGCGTCACGTCCGACGCCCACGCCGTCCGCATCTTCATCGAGGGCGTGCTCCTGCAGCTGGCGATCATCGCCGTGACGCTGGTGGCCTGCTCGGCCTACATGTTCCGGACCGACTGGCGCCTGTCGCTGGCCTGCCTCTCGGTGCTGCCTTTCCAGGTCTGGTTCGCCGTCCGCTTCTCCCGCCGCGTCCGGCCGGCCTACGAAGAGAACCGCGAACTGATGGACCGCATGGTGCTGGGCTTTTCCGAGAACGTGCAGGGCATCCAGGTGGTGAAGGGCTTCGCGCTCGAACCCCGGATCCAGGCCCGCTTCGCCGGCTGGAGCGAGGCCATCCGCGTCCAGAAACGCAAGGTCTTCGGCGAGATCGCCCTCTTCTGGCCGGTGATCGACGGCCTCAACCGGCTGTCGATGGCGATCCTGCTCGGTTACGGCGGCTGGATGGTCGCGCGCGGCGAGATCGCCCTCGGCACGGGCCTCGTGGCCTTCGCCGGCCTGCTCCAGCAGTTCTCCGCGCAGGTCACCACGCTGGCCGCGGTGGTCGACAACGCGCAGGTCTCCCTCGCCGGCGCGAAGCGCATCTTCGAGATCCTGGACACCGCCCCCGGGGTGGCCTCGGCCCCGGGGGCGCGCTCGCCGGGCCGTTTCCTCGGGCGCGTGGCCTTCGAGGACGTGAGCTTCGAATATCAGGACAACGCCACCGTCCTCCGCGGCCTGAGCTTCGTGGCCGAGCCTGGCCGGCGCATCGCCATCGCCGGCGCGACCGGCGCCGGCAAATCCGCGCTGCTCTCCCTCATCCCCCGGTTCTACGACCCCCGCTCCGGCCGCGTGACGCTCGACGGCCACGACCTGCGGGAGCTGCCGCTGCCCGAGCTGCGCCGGCAGGTCGGCATCGTCTTCCAGGAGAACTTCCTCTTCTCCTACACCATCGCGGCCAACATCGCCTGCGGCCATCCGGAGGCGACGCTGGAGCGCATCGAACGCGCCGCCCGCATCGCCGGCGCGCATGAGTTCATCGCCGCCCTGCCGGAGGGCTACGAGACCCATCTCGGCGAAGGCGGCGTGAACCTCTCCGGCGGCCAGCGCCAGCGCCTGGCCATCGCCCGGGCCCTGCTGCTCGAGCCCACGGTACTGCTGCTCGACGTCCCGACCTCGGCCATCGACGCCGAGACCGAGAATGAGATCATGGCGGCGATGGAGGCCGCGATGGTCGGCCGCACGACGTTCATCGTGGCGCATCGCCTGAGCACGCTGCGCCGCGCCGACCTGATCCTGGTCCTCGACCATGGGCGCCTGATCCAGGCGGGCACCCACGCGGAGCTGATGGCGAAGGACGGGCACTATCGCCGCGCCATCCTGGTGCAGTCGGAAGGAGCCGCCGCATGAGCCGCGACCGCCTGGAGATCGCCGTCCGACGCGTCCGCCCGGACGAAGAGGAACCGGACCGGCTGCCGTTGCGCTGGTCGACGGTCGCGCGTCTGCTGGCCTTCACCTCCCCGCACCGCGCCCAGCGGGACGCGCTGCTCGCGCTGTGCGTCCTCCGCGCGATGGCGCTGCCCGGGCTGGCCTGGTTCGTCGGGCACCTCATCAAAGGGCCCGTGGCCGCGGGCGACGGCGTCGCGACGGCTCGCGGGATCGCGCTCTTCTCGGCGCTGTTCCTCCTGGCCGACGTCGCCCTGTACTGGCGGATCCGTCTGGCCCACCAGATCGGCGAATCCGTCCTGCGCGACCTGCGCGACCGGCTGATGGCGCACCTGCTGACCCAGCCGCTCTCCTTCTTCCACGCGCGCCGGCACGGCGGGCTGATCAGCCGCATGATCTCGGACATCGAGGCGATGCGCAACGGGGTGCAGAACAATTTCTTCATCACGTTCGTCTCGCTCGGCCAGATGACCTGCGCGGCGCTGCTGATGCTCTGGGCGAACCCTCGCCTGTTCCTGGTCCTCTTGGCCATCGTGCCCTGCCTGCTGCTCGTGCATGGTTTCTTCCGGGGCCGCATCCTGCACGCCTCGCGGGTGCAGCAGGAGACGTTCTCCCGCGTGACCTCGTCGCTCGCCGAGACGGTGCAGGGCATCCGCGTGACGCAGGGCTTCGCGCGCGAGGACACCAACGCGGGCATCTTCGCGCGGCTGGTGCACAGCCTCGCCGGCAACGTCGTGAAGACCGCCAGCCTCACGGCGCTCTACCTGCCGCTGCTGGAACTCAACGCGCAGGGATTCATGGCGGCGCTGATCGGGATAGGCGGCTGGGCCGCCCTGTCCGGCGGAGGCACGGGCCTCGGGGACCTGGTGACGTTCTTCTTCCTGGCCGACCTGTTCTTCTCCCCGATCACCATCATCGGCACGCAGCTTTCCGAAGCGACGCTCGCGATGGCGGGCGCGGAGCGCTATTTCCGCCTGCTCGACACCCCGCCGGCCTGGACGGACGCGCCGACGGCCGCCGCCTGCCCCCCCCTGCGAGGCCACGTGGAGTTCCGCGACGTGCGCTTCGCCTACGTGCCCGACCGGCCGGTGCTCCACGGGATCTCCTTCGTGGCGCAGCCCGGCCAGGTCGTCGCGCTCGTCGGCCACACGGGCTCCGGGAAATCGACCATCATCGGGCTGCTCGCGAAATTCCAGCTTCCGCTGTCCGGC